>NZ_JBEYJU010000017.1:0-123984 GCF_040703965.1 Streptomyces sp. NPDC006655
GCCCGGGGAAATCCCACGATCGGCCTCTACAGCGCGCGTCCCCACCCCCCTCGCCACAGGGTGATGCGCCCCTTCAGGGGCGCGGGGAACTGCGCGAACGGCCACGACGGCGACGCAGCCGGCGGACGGCATGCGGGAGCGCTAGACCACCTGGTGGAGCCAGCGGACCGGGGCGCCCTCGCCCGCGTAGCGGAAGGGCTCCAGTTCGTCGTCCCAGGGCTTGCCCAGCAGCTTGGCGATCTCGGCCTCCAGGACCGTCTCGCCGCGCTGGGAGCGGGTCAGGGCGGCGCGCAGACGGTCCTCCGGGATGAGGATGTCGCCGTGGATGCCGGTGACCGCGTGGAAGATGCCGAGGTCGGGGGTGCAGCTGTAGCGCTCGCCCTCGGCCTTCGCGCAGGGTTCCGCGGTGACCTCGAAGCGCAGCAGGTGCCAGCCGCGCAGCGCGGACGCCAGTTTGGAGGCCGTGCCGACCTCGCCCTGCCAGGAGAACTCGGAGCGCCAGGTCCCGGGGGCCGCGGGCTGCCGGATCCAGTCGAGGTTGACGCGCGTGCCGAGCACCCCGGCGACGGCCCACTCGACGTGCGGGCACAGCGCGCGCGGCGCGGAGTGCACGTACAGAACTCCACGTGTCGTCACCGGAACCTCCGGGCAGAGCGGGACATCTTGCTGGCTGGCGGGCGGCAGTGGCACGACGGCCGCTTGATGGCGAGGCTACCGTGCGGCGGGGCAAGGAGTGTGACGTACCGTCGGTCCCACGGCCAGGAAACCCCCGCCATTCACCCATGGGGACGCTTGTACGGGGGTGGTCCGTTGCAGGGCGCGGGCGGGAACTCCCGTGCGTTGTTATGAAGGGGGACGAACCAGGCGACGGAGAGGACCAGCGGGGTATGCGCAAGCAGCGGCGTCGGCGTTCGCGTGCTCTGGTGGGGATCGTCGCCGCCGCTACCGCGCTGGGGGTCGCCGGGTGTGATGTCGTCGGCGGTTCCTCCGGCTCTGCGGACGGCGGGCGGACGCGGGCCTCGCGGGCCGTGCAGCTGTGGGACCGCAGCCCGGCGTCGATCGCGGCCGTCGGGGACTCCATCACGCGTGGCTTCGACGCGTGCACGGTGCTCTCGGACTGCCCGGAGGTGTCCTGGGCGACCGGCACCAGCGAGCAGGTGGAGAGTCTGGCGGTCCGGCTGCTGGGGCGGGCCAGGGCGGCCGACCGGAGCTGGAACTACGCGCAGACCGGGGCCCGGATGGCCGACCTGTCCGGACAGCTGGCCGACGCGGTGGTGCGCCGCCCGGAGTTGGTGACGGTGATGGTGGGGTCCAACGACGCCTGCCGTTCGTCGGTGCGGGCGATGACGTCGGTGGCGAACTTCCGCAGCCAGTTCGAGGAGGCGCTGGGCACGCTGCGCAAGGCGCTGCCGAAGACGCAGGTGTACGTGGCGAGCGTGCCGAACCTGAAGCGGCTGTGGTCCGAGGGGCGCACCAATCCGCTGGGCAAGCAGATCTGGAAGCTGGGCATCTGCCCTTCGATGCTGGGCGACGCGGACGACCTGACCAGCGCGGCGACCCTGCGCAGGGACCGGGTGCAGCAGCGGGTCGAGGACTACAACAAGGTGCTGGCCGAGGTCTGCGCCAAGGACCGGCGGTGCCGGTTCGACGGCGGTGCGGTGTATCAGTACCGCTTCGGGACGGAGCAGTTGAGTCACTGGGACTGGTTCCATCCGAGCACCGACGGCCAGTCGAAGCTCGCCGCGATCGCCTACCGGACCGTCACCGCGGAGGGCCCGGTGGACTAGACCCTTGGCTTAGAGTTTCCTCATGAGCGAACTTTTCGGCACACTTTCGGACGGCACCGAGGTCCACCGCTGGACGCTGGAGCGCGCCGGTACGCGGGTGCGGATCCTGTCCTACGGCGGGATCGTGCAGTCGGTCGAGGTCCCGGACCGGGACGGGCGGACGGCGGACGTGGTGCTGGGGTTCGCCGATCTCGACGGGTACGTGGAGAATCCCGGCCCGTACCTGGGCGCCCTGGTGGGCCGGTACGCCAACCGGATCGCGCACGCGCGTTTCCCGCTGGACGGCGTGACGTACGCCCTGGAGCCGAACAACGCCCCCAACTCGCTGCACGGCGGCAGCGGTGGCTTCGACAAGCGGGTGTGGGAGACGGCGGCCGTCGAGCACGGGGTACGGCTGACCCGGGTGAGCCCGCACGGCGAGGAGGGCTTCCCGGGACGGCTGGAGGTGTCCGTGACGTACACGCTGGACGCCGCGGGCGCACTGCACATCTCCTACGAGGCGGTCACCGACGCGCCGACCGTCGTGAACCTCACCAACCACAGCTACTTCAACCTGGCGGGTTCCGGGAACGCGACCGGCCAGGAACTGCGGGTCGCCGCCTCGCACTACACGCCCGTCGACGGCGACCTGATCCCTACCGGGGTCCTGGCGGACGTCTCGGGCTCCCGTTTCGACTTCCGGACGGCCCGCAAGGTGGGCTCCGGGTACGACCACAACCTCGTCCTCGACAAGGGCGTCACGGACAGCCCGGTGGAGGTCGCCGAGCTGCACGACGCGGGGTCCGGCCGCACCCTCACCGTGGCGACCACCGAACCGGGCGTGCAGCTGTACACGGCCGAGCACCTGTCGGCCCCGTTCGCCCCCGGTGACGGCGTGGCGTTGGAGACGCAGCACTTCCCGGACTCCCCGAACCACCCGGAGTTCCCGAGCACCCGTCTGGACCCGGGCGCGGTGTACCGCTCGGAGACGGTGTACGGCTTCGGCGTACGAAACTGACACCCTGGGAACTCCCCCGCACGCAAGCCCCGGTCCAGGGGTCAGGTCCCGGACCGGGGCTGCTCAGGGGGGACTTGTCCCCAATCACACCTTAGCCGCGGCGGTGAGACGACGGCCGGTGAGGGAGCGCCCGCCGGAGATCCCGTACGAACCCTTCACAAACCGGCCGGCACCAGTGTCAGGACCGTGACCGCGGCCGGGGACGCGGGGCTCAGGGGCTGACGGGTTCGGTGTCGTGCTCGTCCTGCTCCGCCGTGTCCTCGCCCAGGAGGTCGCGGGCGAGGAGGGTGGCGCCCGCGACCGCTCCCGGCATCAGGAACACCGCGACGAACGGGACCAGGAAGGCGAGGCCCAGCGGGGTGCCGAAGCCCCACACCAGGGTCTTGCGGGAGCGCAGCAGGGCGAGCCGGCCGCGCAGGTCGACGCCCCGGCGCTGGAGGGCGACGGCGGTGAGTTCCTCGGTGAGGAAGAAGCCGGTCACGAAGAAGCCGACGACGGGGACGGCGGTCTGGCCGACGACGGGGAGGAAGCCGAGGACGAACAGGAGCAGGCCCCACAGTCCGGCGCGGAGCAGGATGCGCAGGCTGTCCCGGGCCGAGATCCACAGTTCGCGCCAGAAGGGCAGCCCGGACTCGGGCGCGGTGCCGTCGGGCGAGACGTCCGCGTCGACCTTCTCGGAGAGGTTCTCGTAGAACGGCTGGCCGACCAGCAGGGTCACGGCGGTGAAGGTGAGGACGGCGCCGAGCAGGCCGAGGGCGAACAGCACGGCGGTGAGGAAGCCGCGGAACAGGCCGCGCCAGGGGCCGGACCAGTCGTCGGCGAACGGGGTCGACCAGGCGACGAGGTCCGCTCCCCACAGCGCCAGCGCGACCAGCGCGACCGCGTACAGGACGAGCGTTATCAGGCCGGGCAGCAGTCCGAATCCGTACTGCCTGCCGTGCCGGCCCACCCACCGCTGGCCCTTGAGGAGATGTCCGAAGCCCGCCCCGAGATCACGCATGGCGAAAACTTTACCGGGGTTCGCGAACGGCCCGGTGGCGGCTGTGGACGCGGACCGCGGGCCGGCCGGGGCGGCGGTGCGGCGGGCCGCCTTGCCGCTGTTGAGTCGAACGGGTAGGTCTCGCCGTACCGACCTACGGAACCACACAGGTGGCGGCTCGGTTGAGGAGAGCGGATGACGCAGGAGATCACCGTCCAGGGCACGGTCGCGGAGGGCTTCGAGGCGGTACGCGAGGAGTTCGCCGCGTTCGTCGCCGAGGAACCGGCCGACTACGAGGGACAGCTGTGCGCGTACGTCCACGGCCGGCGGGTCGTCGACCTGTGGGCCGGTGCGGGGGTCGACGGGGACACCCTGTACGGGGTGTTCTCGTCCACGAAGGGTGCGGCGCACCTCGTCGTGGCGATGCTGGTGCAGGACGGCACGCTGGAACTCGACCGTAAAGTCACCTACTACTGGCCGGAGTTCGGCGCGGAGGGCAAGGGCTCGCTGACGCTGCGGGAGCTGGCCGCGCACCGGGCCGGTCTGATCGGCACCGACACGGGGTTCAGCCCGCAGGACCTCGCGGACGACCGGGCGATGGCCGAACGCCTCGCCGACCAGCGGCCCTTCTGGCGCCCCGGCACCGCCTTCGGGTACCACGCCCTCGTCATCGGGGCGCTCACCGGCGAGGTCGTGCGGCGCGCGACGGGCCGTACCCTCCAGGACGTGTACGAGGAGCGGGTCCGGGCTCCGTACGGGCTCGACTTCTTCCTGGGGCTGCCGGCCGCGCACGAGCCGCGATTTCGCACCGTCCAGCCGATGCGTCCCACGCCCGCGGAGCAGGCCCTGCTCGACTCGGTCCCGTCCGGCCCGCACACGCTGGCCGCGATCGCGTTCAACACGCACCCGGCCGAGCCGACCGACCTGGGGTCCCTGCCCAACGACCCGCGGGTGCGCGCGAAGGGCCCGGCGTCGTTCGGCGGGGTGGCGTCGGCGCGCGGCCTGGCCGGGATGTACGCGGCGCTGCTCAGCGAGATCGACGGCAAGGCCCCGCTGCTGAAGGAGGACACGGTGGCGGAGTTCGGCCAGTTCCACTCCGTGGGGTACGACCTGGTGGCCCGCACCCACAAGTCGTACGGCCTCGGCTTCCAGGCGACGGCGGACGTCTGGCACCCCTTCCTGGGCGCCGGCACGATCGGCCACAGCGGGGCGGCGGGCTCCCAGGCGTTCGCGGACCCGAGGAGCGGGATCGCCTACGGCTACACGAGGCGACGGTTCGCGTTCCCGGGCGGCGCGGCCCCGGAGAACGACCGCTTGGCGAAGGCCGTGCACAGGGCGGCGCTCGAAACGCGCTGACCGCACCCGGCGTCACGACCACACCCCGCGCACGAGAGGCCGCACCCCGTCCGGGGATGCGGCCTCCGCACAGCGCACCCTGTCAGAGCTTGACGATCATCTTGCCGGTGTTGTCGCCGCGCAGCACCCCGAGGAACGCCTCCAGGTTGTTCTCGATGCCCTCGACGACCGTCTCGCGGTACTTCAGCTGCCCGGACGCCACCCACGGGCCGACCTCGGCGACGAACTGCGGCTGCAGGTCGTAGTGGTCGCCGACCAGGAAGCCCTGGATGCGGCCGCGGGTCTGGATCAGACGGGCGAGGTTCTTCGGGCCGGGGACGGGCTCGGTGCTGTTGTAGACGGAGATCATGCCGCAGACGGCGATCCGGCCGTCCCGGTTGAGCTGTCCGATCGCCGCCTCCAGGTGGTCGCCGCCGACGTTGTCGAAGTAGACGTCGACACCGTCCGGGGCGGCGGCGCGCAGCTGCTCGGCGACCGGGCCGTTCTTGTAGTTGAAGGCCGCGTCGAAGCCGTACTCCTCGACCAGCAGCTTCACCTTCTCGTCGGAGCCCGCCGAGCCGATGACGCGCGAGGCGCCCTTGAGCTTCGCGATCTGGCCGACCTGGCTGCCGACCGCGCCGGCCGCGCCGGACACGAAGACGGAGTCGCCCTCCTTGAAGGAGGCGGTGCGCAGCAGACCCGCGTAGGCGGTGAGGCCGGTCATGCCGAGGACGCCGAGGTACGTCGACAGGGGCGCGGCCTCGGGGTCGACCTTGACCGCGTTCTTCGCGTCCACGACCGCGTACTCGCGCCAGCCGAAGAAGTGCAGGACGTGGTCGCCGGCCGCGATGCCCTCGGCGTTCGACTCGACGACCTCGCCGACCGCGCCGCCCTGCATGACCTTGCCCAGCTCGAACGGGGCGACGTAGGACTTGGCCGAACTCATCCTGCCGCGCATGTACGGGTCGACGGAGACGTACTTGTTCCGTACCAGCACCTGTCCCTCACCCGGCGTCGGGACCTCGGCCTCGACCAGGGCGAAGTCCTCGGGCTTCGGCCAGCCGACGGGACGGCTGAGCAGGTGCCACTCGCGGTTGATCATGACGTGCGCCTTTCCGGAATTACTTCAGTACCTGAAACAACCATGCTCCTGAATATTTCATGATGTCAAGTAACGGGGTACCCTCGGAGCATGTCGTCCTCACAGTCCAGTCCCACGCCTACCCGCCGTCCGGACGCCCTCACCCTTGAGGTCGTCGAGCTGATCGGGGACGTCGTGGCCCGCTTCTACGCGGACTACGAGGAGGCGGCGGGCGAGCACGCGCTCACCGGGGCGCAGGCGCGGCTGCTCAGCCTGCTGTCGCTGGAGCCGCTGCCGATGCGGAAGCTGGCGCAGAAACTGAAGTGCGAGCCGTCGAACGTGACGGGGATCGTGGACCGGCTGGAGGGGCGCGGGCTCGTGGAGCGGCGGCCCGATCCGGCGGACCGCCGGGTGAAGCTGGCCGCGGCGACGGACGAGGGCCGGCGGGTCGCCCGTGACCTGCGGGAGGGGCTGCGCTTCGCGCGCGAGCCGCTGGCGGGGCTCTCGGACGCGGAGCGGTTGTCCCTGCGGGACCTGCTCCGCCGCATGCTGGAGGACTGAACGCGGCGGGGGCAGGCGCCGGAGGGCGCCGGCCCCCGCCGGAGGGTCAGGCGAACTGGCCGGGCCGGTAGTCTCCCGCCGGCTGCTGCAGGATGACGTTCAGCCGGTTGTAGGCGTTGATCAGGGCGATCGTCGCCACCAGCGCGACGAGTTCGTCCTCGGTGTAGTGCTTGGCCGCGTTCTCCCACACCTCGTCGGGCACGCCGCCCGCCGCGTCGGCGATGCGGGTGCCCTGCTCCGCCAGTTCCAGGGCGGCGCGCTCGGCCTCGGTGAAGACGGTCGCCTCGCGCCAGGCGCCGACCATGTGGAGGCGCTGCTGGGTCTCGCCGGCCTCGGCCGCGTCCTTGGTGTGCATGTCGAGGCAGAAGCCGCAGCCGTTGATCTGGCTGGCGCGGATCTTGACCAGTTCCAGGGTGGCGGCGGGGATCGACGTCCCCTCGACGGCCTTGCCCACCCCGTTGAAGGCCTTGATGAGCTTGTTGGCGACGGGGCTGCCGAAGAGGTTCAGACGGGCTTCCATGGGGGCTCCCTGTGGTGTCGTCGGTGGCGTCTCAGTGGGTTGCACACCTATGACGGAGCGGGGGCGACGGATGTGACACGTTTGCTGGATTTGCTTTGGTGGCGTCGCCCGTCACGAGGGAGCCGCCGTCACGTGCACCACCACAGGAAGCGGTTGCAGTGGTCCGTCGGGGACGGGTCGGGGGACGGGGCCGGCGCCGTCGGGGTGGCGGTCGGGGGCGCGTCCGGCGTGGCGGTCGCCGTCGCCGTCGGCCTGCCGCCGGTCGGGCCCGTCGTCGCCGACTGGGCGGCGGGGTCCTTCGGGGAGGCCGACGGGGAGCCGGACGCCTCGCCCTTCGACGCGGAGGGGGACGGGGAGGCCGAGGGGTCGGGCGAGGCGGATCGCGAGGCGTCCGGCGCGCCGGACGCGTCGGCCGCGCCGGCCGCGGGCCGGGCCGTCGTCCCGGGGGACGACGTGGCCGTACCGCCGTCGGCCGTCTCGCCGCCCGCCGAGGCCGAGCCGGGGCTGGTGAACGGTATGGCGTCGGTGCCCAGTTCGGCGAGGCTCAGGGCACCGGCCGCCAGGACGCAGGCGGCGCTCACGAGCAGGATCCTGCGCCGCCGTCTTCGATGGGCCGCGGCCTTGCGGTCGCGGCGGCTCCCGTCGGCCTCGGAGGGGCCCGTGGGGCCGTTGCCGGAGGGGCCTGCGGAAGGCCCGGCGGGGCTCTCGGCGGCCCGGCCGCGCCCTCGGCCACGGGTTGCGCGGCGCCGGTCCGCCCGACCGCCCGGCCGGAACGCGCCGGGGGCGTCGGCCCCGGCCCCGTCCCCCTCGTCATCGCCGTGGTCGGCGTCCGGTTCGTCGGCGTCCGGTTCGTCGGCGGATGGACCGGCGGTGGGGTGACCGGCGGCGGGTCGGCCGAAGGGGGGATGGCCGTCCTGTCCCGCGCCGGTGGGCTCCACCCCCTCGTACGGCGTTTCGACGCTCCCGGACGCCTGGCGGGTTTCGACCGGGGCGCCGCACCCGGGGCAGGCGAGGGCGCCGTTGAGGTGCCGTCGGCACGGGTGGCAGTAGTCCATGACGCGGGAAGACTAAGTTCCCCGCGGGCCTCCTCACCAGCCGCCACTGTGAAGGTTCCGTGGGAGACCGAAAGAACTGTCGAAAGCCTTGCCGAAACCGTTACCTGTTCGACCCATTGACACTGCCCTCACCCCGTCCTTACTGTCACGCCAGCATTTCGAACGCGTGACGAAATCTCGAACAGCTGAGGGGCAACTGCCGTGCGCATCACCGGAATCAGCACACACGTGGTCGGGACGCCTTGGCGGAACCTGACCTACGTCCAGGTGCACACCGACGAGGGGATCACCGGAGTCGGCGAGACCCGGATGCTCGGTCACACCGACGCGCTGATCGGCTATCTCCGGGAGGCCGAGGCCAACCACATTCTCGGTTCCGACCCGTTCGCATTGGAAGACCTCGTCCGCCGGATGAAGTACGGCGACTACGGCCGGGCGGGCGAAATCGTCATGTCCGGTATCGCCGTGATCGAGATGGCCTGCTGGGACATCAAGGGCAAGGCGCTGGGCGTGCCGGTGTGGCAGCTGCTCGGCGGCAAGGTGACCGACAGGGTCAAGGCGTACGCCAACGGGTGGTACACGACCGAGCGGACGCCGGAGGCGTACCACAAGGCGGCCCAGGGGGTGATGGAGCGCGGCTACAAGGCGCTCAAGATCGACCCCTTCGGCACCGGGCACTTCGAGCTGGACCACGAGCAGACGCTGTACTCCGTGTCGCTGATCGAGGCGGTGCGCGACGCCATCGGCCCGGACGCCGAGCTGATGCTGGAGATGCACGGCCGCTTCTCCCCCGCCACCGCCGTCCGGCTGGCCAAGGAGCTGGCCCCCTTCAAGCCGGCCTGGCTGGAGGAGCCGTGCCCGCCGGAGAACCTGAAGGCGCTGGAGAAGGTCGCCGCCAAGGTCGACATGCCGGTCGCCACCGGTGAGCGCATTCACGACCGCATCGAGTTCCGCGAGCTCTTCGAGAGCCAGGCCGTGGACATCATCCAGCCGGACGTCGGCCACATCGGCGGCATCTGGGAGACGCGCAAGCTCGCCGCCACCGCCGAGACGCACTACGTCCTGGTCGCCCCGCACAACGTCGGCGGCTCCGTGCTCACCGCCGCCTCCCTCCAGGTCGGGTTCAGCTCCCCGAACTTCAAGATCCTGGAGCACTTCAACGACTTCGCGGACGCCGAGATCAAGAAGGTCGTCAAGGGCGCGCCCGAGGTGGTCGACGGGTACTTCCACCTGTCCGACGCGCCGGGTCTCGGGGTCGAGTTCGACGTCGACGCGGCCGCCGAGTTCCCGCAGCAGCAGGCCCGCTTCGACCTGTGGGCGGACGGCTGGGAGCAGCGCAAGCCGAAGGGCACCAAGTGAGCGCGACCCAGGTCGTCATCGAGGCGCCGGGCGCGCACCGGGTCGAGGAACACACGCCCCGCGAGCCCGGTCCCGGTGAGGCGCTGGTCGCGGTGCACGCGGTCGGTATCTGCGGAAGCGACCGGGAGGTGTACCAGGGGAACCGGCCCGAGGGGTACGTCCGCTATCCGCTGACGCCGGGCCACGAGTGGTCCGGGACGGTGAGCGCGGTGGGCGCCGGAGTGCCCACCGGGCTGGTCGGCCGCAAGGTCGTCGGCGAGGGCTTCCGGAACTGCCAGGTGTGCGACCGCTGCCATGCCGGCGAGACCACCCTGTGCAGCCACGGCTACGAGGAGACCGGCTTCACCCAGCCGGGCGCCATGGCCACCACCCTCACCCTGCCGGCCCGGCTGCTGCACCCCCTGCCGGACGACGCCGACCTCACCGCCGCCGCGCTCCTGGAGCCGGCCGCCTGCATCGCGGCCGCCGCCCTGAAGGGCAACGCCCGGCCGGGCGAGCGGGTCGCGGTGGTCGGCACCGGGACGCTGGGCATGTTCGCCGTGCAGTTCCTGCACGCGGTCTCGCCGGGCGAGCTGCTGGTCGTCGGCACCCGCGGCGACCGGGAGGCGCTCTCCCGGCAGTTCGGGGCCACCGACTTCCGCACCAGGGTCCAGGAACTGCCCGACGACTTCGACGTGGTCATCGAGACCGCCGGGTCCGCGTCCGCAGCGCGCACCGCCGCCTCCCTGCTCAGGCGCGGCGGACGCCTGGTCCTGACCGGCATCCCGGCCCCGGGTGCCGACGGCCTGGACCCGACCGACCTCGTCGTACGGCAGCTGGAGGTGCACACCGTCTTCGGGGCACCGCCGGACGCCTGGGCGCACACGGTACGGGTCTTCGCCGCCGGTCTCCTCGACCCGTTGCCGCTGGTCACGCACGAGCTGCCGCTGACCGAGTTCCCCCAGGCCATCGAGCTGATGGGGGCCGGTGATCCGAAGGTGGGCAAGGTGCTGCTCCGCCCCTGAGTCGTACGCCGGTCGCGGCGTGGCCCGACCTCGCCGGGGCCGGCGTACCACCACACCGCTTTTTTTCATCCCGAGCCGCGAACCTTGTCCGATATACCGAACCTGAAGGACAGCTTGTGACGACCGACGCTTCCGCTGCGGCCCGCCGACCCGGTGAGCAGGCGCTCGCCGCCCTCGGCCTGGGCGCGCCCGCCCTCGACCCCGCCGACGCCTCCGCCCACAGCTTCCCGGGCGGCGGCACGTGGCGCACCGAGATCCCCTCCTGCGAGGGCCCCGAGGCGCTTGCCGTCGTCCTCAAGGAGTCCTCGCGCCTGGACGTGCCGATCCACCGGATCAGCCAGGGCAGCGGCGTGTGGATGCTCACCGACGCCGAGATCACCGAGATGGTCGAGGCGACCGGCGAACGGGACATCGAGCTGTGCCTGTTCACGGGGCCGCGCGGCACCTGGGACACCGGCGGCTCGGTGCGCTCCGACTCGCGGGGCGCCGGACTGCGCGCCCGTGGCCACGACGCCGTCGCCGGCTGCGTGGAGGACGCGGTCCGGGCGACGGAACTCGGCGTCAAGTGCCTGCTCGTCGCCGACGAGGGCGTGCTGTGGACGCTGCACCGGGCGCGCGAGGCCGGGATCATCCCGGCGGACACCACGCTGAAGGTGTCCGCGCTGATCGGTCCGGTCAACCCGGCGTCGTACTCCGTCTTCGAGCACCTCGGTGCCGACTCGATCAACGTGCCGAGCGACCTGACGCTCGATCACCTCACCGAGATCCGGCGGGTGTCCGGGGCTCCCCTGGACATGTACATCGAGGCCCCCGACGACCTCGGCGGCTACGTCCGGATGTACGAGGTCGCCGAGCTGATCCGGCGTGGCGCGCCGGTGTACCTGAAGTTCGGCCTGTCCAAGGCGCCCGGGATCTACCCGTGGGGCAACCACCTGCGGGACGTGACCCTCAGCACCGCCAAGGAGCGGGTGCGGCGGGGGCGGCTCGCGCTGGACCTGCTCGCGCGGCACGGGGCGGACGGGGGGATGGCTCCGCTGGGGTCGCGGCTGCCGGGGGTTCTGCGCCGGTTCCCCGTCGAGGGTTCCGCTTGATGTGCGTTGGGGTCTGCAGGCCGTCGGTGGCTGGTCGCGCAGTTCCTCCCCCAGCCTTCGGCCGGGGGTACCCCCAGCGCCCCTTTGGGGCGCTGCCCCTCAGGGGCGTTGCAAACCGAACTTGCTTGAAACATCTCAACGACGAGAAGAACAGGGACGATCATCATGCGCACTCGTAGAAGCGCCCTCACCCTCATAGCCGGGGCCGCCTCGCTCGCCCTGACGCTGTCCGCCTGCGGTCAGAGCAGTGAGGGCGGCAGCAAGGAGAACGGCGGCAGTGCCAAGGGCGGCACGATCGGCATCGCGATGCCGACCAAGTCGTCGGAGCGCTGGATCAACGACGGCAACAACCTCGTCAAGGACATCAAGGCCAAGGGCTACAAGACCAAGCTGGTCTTCGGCGAGGACAACCCGGACACCCAGGTCTCGCAGATCGAGAACCTGATCACGCAGGGCGTCAAGGGCCTGGTCATCGCGGCCATCGACAACAAGTCCCTGAACAACGTGCTCCAGGAGGCCGCGGACGCCCACATCCCGGTCATCGCCTACGACCGGCTGATCCTCGGCACCAAGAACGTCGACTACTACGCGTCCTTCGACAACGAGAAGGTCGGTGTCGAGCAGGGCACGTACATCGTGCACAAGCTCGGCCTGGACAGCGGCAAGAAGGGCCCGTTCAACATCGAGCTGTTCGCCGGCTCGAACGACGACAACAACACCAAGTACTTCTTCAACGGCGCGATGAGCGTGCTCCAGCCGTACATCGACAAGAAGCAGCTGGTGGTCAGGTCCGGCCAGACCGCGCTGAACAAGGTGACCACGCTCCGCTGGGACGGCGCGACCGCGCAGTCCCGCATGGAGGACATCCTCACCTCCTCCTACAAGTCCGCCAAGGTCGACGCGGTGCTCTCGCCCTACGACGGCATCTCGATCGGCATCATCGCCGCGCTGAAGTCGGACGGCTACGGCTCCGGCAGCCAGCCGCTGCCCGTCATCACGGGCCAGGACGCCGAGCTGGCCTCGGTGAAGTCGATCATCGCGGGGCAGCAGACGCAGACCGTCTACAAGGACCTCCGCAAGCTCGCCGAGGTCGCCGCGACCATGGTCGACGACGCGCTCAACAAGAAGACCCCTCAGGTCAACGACACGAAGACGTACGACAACGGTACGAAGGTCGTCCCCGCCTACCTGCTCCAGCCGGTGAGCGTCGACAAGTCCAACTACGAGGAAGTCCTGGTCAAGGGCGGCTACTACACCGACGCCCAGCTCAAGTAACCCCGCCAAGCCCTGATCGACAAGCACTGATTGGAAGGCAGACCATGGCGGGACCCGTCCTGGAAATGCGCTCGATCGTCAAGACCTTTCCCGGCGTCAAGGCGCTGTCGGACGTCACCCTGACCGTCCGCCAGGGCGAGGTCCACGCCATCTGCGGGGAGAACGGCGCCGGCAAGTCGACCCTGATGAAGGTCCTCTCCGGCGTCCACCCGCACGGCAGTTACGAGGGCGAGATCCTCTTCGAGGGTGAGCCCTGCGCGTTCGGTGACATCCGGGCGAGCGAGCAGCGCGGCATCGTGATCATCCACCAGGAGCTGGCGCTGTCGCCGTACCTCTCGCTGGCGGAGAACATCTTCCTCGGCAACGAACACGCCAAGGGCGGGTTCATCGACTGGCGGGAGACCCTGCGGCACGCCACCGAGCTGCTGCGCCGGGTGGGTCTGGACGACCACCCGGAGACCCGCGTCGCCGACATCGGCGTGGGCAAGCAGCAGCTGGTGGAGATCGCGAAGGCGCTGTCGAAGAAGGTGAAGCTGCTCATCCTCGACGAGCCGACCGCGGCGCTGAACGACGAGGACAGCGGCAAACTCCTGGATCTGATACTGGAGTTGAAGAACCAGGGCATCACCTCGATCATCATCTCCCACAAGCTCAACGAGATCCGCCGGGTCGCCGACTCGGTGACGATCATCCGGGACGGCCACTCCATCGAGACCCTCGACGTGAAGTCGCAGGAGACGACCGAGGAGCGGATCATCTCGGGCATGGTGGGCCGTGACCTGGACCACCGCTTCCCCGAGCGCACCGCCTACGAGGGCGAGGAGGACGCGGCGCCGGCCCTGGAGGTCCGCAACTGGACCGTGCGGCACCCGATCGACCAGGAGCGCAAGGTGGTCGACGACGTGTCGATCCACGTCCGGCGCGGCGAGATCGTCGGTATCGCGGGCCTGATGGGCGCGGGCCGCACGGAACTCGCGATGAACGTCTTCGGGCGGACGTACGGCCGTTACGACGGCGGCACGGTCCTCAAGGACGGCACGGAGATCCGTACCAAGTCGGTCGCCGAGGCGGTCGGGCACGGCATCGCGTACGTCACCGAGGACCGCAAGCACTACGGCCTCAACCTGATCGACACCATCAACCGCAACATCTCGCTGACCGCGCTGAAGAAGGTGGCCAGGCGCGGGATCGTGGACGAGCACGAGGAGCGGCAGGTCTCGGAGGGCTACCGCAAGTCCATGAACATCAAGGCGCCGACGGTGTTCGAGCCGGTGGGGAAGCTGTCGGGCGGCAACCAGCAGAAGGTCGTCCTCAGCAAGTGGATCTTCGCGGGTCCCGACGTGCTGATCCTGGACGAGCCGACCCGCGGGATCGACGTGGGTGCCAAGTACGAGATCTACACGGTCATCGACCAGCTCGCCGCCCAGGGCAAGGCGGTCGTCTTCATCTCCTCCGAACTGCCCGAACTGCTCGGCATGTGCGACCGCATCTACACCATGGCCGCGGGCCGTCTGACCGGTGAGGTGCCCAGGGCCGAGGCCACGCAGGAAGTGCTGATGCGCCATATGACGAAGGACAAAGAGGTAACGCGATGAGCACGGATGTCACCGCCAAGAGCCCGGCGCCCGCGCCGCCGGGCAAGAGCGGATCGGCCGCCGAGGGGAACCTGCTCCAGCTGGTCCTCGACGGGCTGCGCCGCAACATGCGCCAGTACGGGATGCTGATCGCCCTCGGTCTGATCGTCGCCCTGTTCGCGGTGTGGACCAACGGCGACCTGCTGCTGCCGCGCAACGTCTCCAACCTGGTGCTGCAGAACAGCTACATCCTGATCCTCGCCATCGGCATGATGATGGTGATCATCGCCGGGCACATCGACCTGTCGGTCGGCTCGCTGACGGCGTTCGTGGGCGCGTTCGCGGCCGTGCTGACGGTCAACCACGGCATGGCCTGGCCACTGGCCCTGGTCCTGTGCCTGGTGATGGGTGCCTTCGCGGGCGCCGCCCAGGGCCTGTTGATCGCCTACTTCGGCATACCGTCGTTCATCGTCACCCTCGCCGGGATGCTGCTCTTCCGCGGCCTCACGGAGATCCTGCTCCAGGGGCAGACCATCGGTCCGTTCCCGAACGGCCTGCAGAACCTGGGCAACGGCTTCCTGCCCGAGGTCGGCCCGAACACCAACTACCACAACCTCACACTGCTGCTGGGCATCGTGCTGATCGCCGCCGTGGTCTGGCAGGAGTTCCGGGACCGGCGCCGCCAGCAGGAGTTCGCGCTGGAGGTGCCGCCCACCCGGCTGTTCCTGCTGAAGCTGACCGCGCTGATCGCCGCCATCCTCGTCATGACCATGCTGCTGGCCAGCTACAAGGGCGCGCCGATCGTCCTGATCGTGCTGGGCGTGCTGGTCGTCGGCTACGGCTACGTGATGCGCAACGCGGTCTTCGGCCGGCACATCTACGCGATCGGCGGCAACCTGCCGGCGGCCAAGCTGTCCGGCGTCAAGGACAAGAAGGTCACCTTCTACGTCTTCCTCAACATGGGCGTGCTCGCGGCCCTGGCCGGGCTGGTGGTCGCCGCCCGGCTGAACGCGGCCTCGCCGAAGGCGGGCGACGGCTTCGAACTGGAGGCGATCGCCTCCTCGTTCATCGGCGGCGCCTCCATGAGCGGCGGTGTGGGCACCATCCTCGGTGCCATCATCGGCGGTCTCGTCCTCGGCGTGCTGAACAACGGCATGAACCTCCTCAGCGTCGGCACCGACTGGCAACAGGTCATCAAGGGCCTCGCCCTCCTCGCGGCGGTCGGCTTCGACGTGTGGAACAAGCGCAAGTCCGGTTCGTAGTCAGCGAGGACGCTCCGCCGGGAAGGCCGAATCAATACTGCGGGCCGTGAGGGGCTGGTCGCGCAGTTCCCCGCGCCCCTTCGGGGGCGCGGCTCGGCGGGGCGGCTTTCAACTCTCTTCCCAAGGAGCCGCTAGATGGAGCTGAACAGACGCACGGTCATCGCAGGAGCCGCGGCGGCGGGGATCGCCGCCACCACCCTCGGCAGCGGGGTCGCCGAGGCCGCCTCGGGAGGCAGGAAGCCGGTGAAGGAGCCCTTCGGGAAGCTCGCCGACGGTACGAAGATCTACCGCTGGTCGCTGGAGAACGGCGGCACCCGGCTGAAGGTCCTCAACTGGGGCGGTGTCGTCCAGACCCTGGAGCTGCCGGACCGCCGGGGCCACTACGCCAACGTGGTCAACGGCTTCGACACCATCGACGACTACGTCGCCAAGAGCCCGTACTTCGGCGCCCTCATCGGCCGCTACGGCAACCGCATCGGCAAGGGGCAGTTCACCCTCGACGGCAAGCACTACCAGCTGTCCGTCAACGACGGCGTGAACAGCCTGCACGGCGGCAGCCAGGGCTTCGACAAGCACGTCTGGGACGTCGAGCCGTTCGTGAAGGGCTCGGACGTCGGCCTCGTCCTGCACTACACCAGCGTCGACGGGGAGATGGGCTACCCGGGCACGCTCAGGACGAAGGTGACGTACACCCTCACCCGGCGCGGCGAGTGGATCATCGACTACGAGGCCACCACCGACAAGGCCACGGTCGTCAACCTCACCAGCCACGTCTACTGGAACCTCGCCGGCGAGGGCAGCGGCACCATCGAGGACCACGAGCTGACGATCGCCGCGGGCCGCTACACGCCGACTGACTCGGGGCTGATCCCCACGGGTGAGCTGGCCACCGTGCGCGGCACGCCGTTCGACTTCCGGGAGACCAAGGCGATCGGCCGGGACATCCGCGCCGGGCACGTCCAGCAGGTGCAGGCCAAGGGCTTCGACCACAACTGGGTGCTGGACAAGGGCGTCACCGCGAAGCCGGAACACGTCGCGACGCTGCGGGACCCGCGGTCGGGCCGGACGCTGAAGATCGCGACCGACCAGCCGGGCCTGCAGTTCTACTCCGGGAACTTCCTGGACGGGACGCTGACGGGGACGGGCGGGCGCACCTACCGGCAGGGGGACGCGCTCTGCCTGGAGACGCAGCACTTCCCTGACTCGCCGAACCACGCGAACTTCCCGTCGACCGTGTTGCGGCCGGGGCACGTGTACAGGACGCGGACGGTGCATTCGTTCGGCGCCTGAGTTGTGGGGGACTGTGCGGGCGGTAAGGGGCCGGCCGCGCAGTTCCCCACGCCCCTTTCGGGGGCGCTGCACGGCCCGGAGCTGAGAAGAACGTACACTCACACTTTTTTCACGCCGGGTGAACAGAGGATCAGGCATCTCCGTATTCAAGGGCGGCCCGTGCTCCCCCGCGCGGGCCGCCCAAGACGACGGGCCCGGACGTCCCCACCGGGCCCGCCTCATACGGAGGTTCCATGGCCGGCAACGTCACCTCGTTGTTCCGCAGCGGTGCTCACAGCCCGTCGATGGCGGCGCTGGCACGCGAGGGGGGCGACGGGACCGGCCCGGTCGACTTCTGCGTCCCCTGCAACCCCTATTTCCCCACTCCGGCCATGATGGAAACCATGGCCGCGCGGCTCAAGGACATCATCACCTTCTACCCGAGCAGCGCCGACACCATCACCGCCGAGCTGTGCAACCTCCTCCAGCTCCCGCCGCAGGCCGTGGCCATGGGCAACGGCTCCACCGAGCTGATCACCTGGATCGACCACCTGCTGGTCCGCGAGTCCCTCGCCATCCCCGTCCCCACGTTCGGCCGCTGGACCGACCAGCCCATGGAGACCGGCAAGCGGGTCGACATGTTCCCGCTCCAGGAGTCCAACGGCTTCGCCCTCGACCTCGCGCAGTACGCCGACTTCATCCGCACCCGGGGGACCAGGGTCGCGGTGGTCTGCAATCCGAACAACCCCGACGGCGGGTACGTCGCCAAGCGCGCGCTCGTCCAGTTCATGGACGCCATGGCCGACCTGGACCTGATCGTCGTCGACGAGTCGTTCCTGGAGTTCGCCGACGCGGAGCAGGAGCCGAGCGTCGTGCAGGAGGCGATGATGCGGCCGAACGTCATCGTGCTGCGCAGCCTCGGCAAGAACTTCGGCCTGCACGGCATCCGCTTCGGCTACATGGTCGCCAACCCCTCGCTGGCCGGCAAGGTCCGCTCCATGCTGCCGAAGTGGAACCTGAACGCGTTCGCCGAGTACGTCGTCTTCATGCTCAGGGAGCACGGTGCCGAGTACGCGCAGAGCCTGCTCCAGGTCCGCAAGGACCGCCTGGAGATGGCGAGCCAGCTCTCCGCGCTGCCCGGCCTGACCGTCTACCCCTCCCAGGGCAACTTCCTCTTCGTGCGCCTTCCCGTCGGCGCCGAGGGCACCGTGGTCCGGGACCGGATGCTCACCGAGCACCGGATCCTGGTCCGCGAGTGCGGCAACAAGATCGGTTCTTCCAGCCGCTTCCTGCGTCTCGTGGTGCGCCCCGAGGTGGACGTGCGTCGCCTGGTGTCCGCCATGGAACAGGTGCTGTACGGGACCAGGAGGGGAGCCGCCGTACCCGAGCTGGGCACCGGGACCAGCTACAGCTCGGGTACGGCGGCCGTCGACCGGCTGGTGAGCGAGACGAACGGGGCGGGGATCCCGTTGGCGCAGGCGGTGGGGGCCGGACCGGTCCCGAGCCTCACGCCGGCTCCCGGGCCGGGGCTCGCCGCGGCGCCCGCGGCGGGGCTCGGCATGCCGATGGCCGGGCAGTCCGGCGGGGCGGGGACGCCGCAGCCGATGATGGCGCCGGTGCCGGCTGCTGCTGCTCAGATGCAGATGCCGATGCAGGCGCCGATGGCACCGCAACCGATGGCACCGCAACCGATGGCACCGCAGCCGATGGCACCGCAGCCGATGATGACGCCCGTCCCCGCGCCCGCGCCGCCGATGCAGATGCCGCAGATGCCGCAGATGCCTGCCCCGGCGCCCGTCCCCGCGCCTGCTCCGGCTCCCGCTCCCATGCCGACCGGGCCCACGCCCCCCGGGGTACCGGCCCGTGGCGGGCTGACCGCGGCGCAGGTGCGGGGGGCGACCGCGCCGCCGCCCGCGCCCGGGTTGTCGCCGGCGCCTGCGACGGGGTGGCCTAACGCGCAGAGCTGGCCGAACGCGGCGGGGATGGGGCAGGCGGGGTAGCCACCCGCCGTGGGGGGGGCTGTGCTTTGCCGGGTGCGCCGACGTCGTTGCTGGCCGCGCAGTTCCCCGCGCCCCTAAGGGGCGCGTCGAGCCGGGCGGCATGTCGGAGTACTGCTCCTAAAGGGGCGCGTCCAGCCGGGCGGCGTGTCGGAGTACTGCTCCTAAAGGGGCGTGTCCAGCCGGGCGGCATGGATCAGTGCGGCTCCCAGGGGCAGGGCGTGACATGCCGTCTGTTGGAAGCCTGCCTCCTCCAAGAGGCGTCGGTAATGGGACTCGTCCCGTTCCCGGCCGCCGACGTTGCACAGCATGTGGACGTCCCAGGCCGCCGCCGTGCTGCTGGGCAGCAGGCGTTCCACGACGAGGAGTTCGGCACCGGGCCGCATCGCCTGGGCGCACCTGCGCAGGATGGTCAGGCAGTGGTCGTCGTCCCAGTCGTGCAGGACGCGCGACAGGAGGTAGACGTCGCCGCCGGGCGGGACGGAGTCGGTGAAGTCGCCCTCGGCGAAGGTGCAGCGGTCTGCCAGATCCGCCAGCTCCGGGCGCGCCGCCGCCAGCGCCTCCGGGCGTTCCAGCAGGACCCCTTCCAGGTGGCCGTGGGCGCGCAGGATCCGGCCGAGCAGCGCGCCGTTCCCGCCGCCCACGTCGATCACCCGCCGGGCGGCGGCGAAGTCGGCCAGCCGCGGTACCGGGGCGAACATCTCCGCGCTCGCTGCCATCCCCCGGTGGAAGAGGTCGGCGAGTTCGGGGTGTTCGGCGAAGTAGGGGAAGTGGTGCCGGCCGTGGCGGTGGGCGAAAGCTTCCTTCCCGGTGCTGACGGCGTAGGGGAGCCCGGCGAAGGAGTCGTAGAAGGGTCCGCCGTAGAGCAGCGCGAGCGGGTGCATCGAGAACTCGGTGCCGGTGCGCAGGGGTTCACCGAGGGCGGTGAGGTGGTAGGTGGCGTCGGACGCGGTGAGCAGGCCGAGGCCGGCCAGGTAGCGCAGCAGGCGCCGCAGGGCGTCCGGGTCGGTGCCGGTCAGGTCCGCGAGGGCGGCGGCGTCGAGGCCGGGGCGGGCGGCCAGGTGGTCGGCGATGCCGAGTTCGGCCATGGTGCGGACGGCCTGGGTGGCCCAGGCGCCGGTCATGACGCCGAGGAGGGCGAGGGCGGGGTCGGGGAGGGGCTCCTGGCGGCCGGGGAGGCGGAGTTCGAAGCGGCGGTGGCCGGCGGAGCGGAAGTAGAGGACGGTGACGTTCTCGTGGTTGTTGTAGCCGCCGCCGTCCGGGACGGCGCCGCCGCGTTCGGTCAGCAGGGTGCGCAGTCCGGCGGGGATCACCCGGCCCGGCGCGGTCACGGCGAAGGCGTGGTGGGACTCGTGGCCGACGGCGCGTTCGTCGGCGGCGACCGCCTCCAGGGGGGAGCCGGACGGCACGGGCAGCGCGAAGATCTCCACGGTCCGCCCGGCCACCGGCACGTGCACGATCCCGACCGGGCTGTCGCCGAGGACGGCGCCGTAGCGGCGGGCCAGCCGTCCGCGCACCACCACGCTCGGGACGACGGGGCCCGGGTCGAGGCCGACGCCGCGCAGTTCGTCGCGGAGCCCGTCGAGGGAGGCGGGGAAGACCAGTACGGCGGTGTGGTCGTAACCGACGTGGCGGGCGACGTCGGCCCGCTCGTCGGCCGTCAGGCCGGGCAGCAGCTCGGCCAGGACCTGGTCCGTGTCGTGGTCGCGGACGTGGTCGGCGGCGTGCCGGATCCGGTCCAGGTCGGTTTCCGTCAGACATGCCTGTACGACGGAGAGGTTCATGAAGAATTCCCGTTGATCGTGGGGCAGGAAGAACCGGGGCCGAGACGCCCCGGGGGTCAGATGCCGGTGTAGTTCTCGGCGAAGAAGTCCTGGTGGGCGCGGGAGGTGCGCAGGCTCTCCAGGCGGGCGTACTGCAACTGGCGTCCGTAGCGGGCCTCGTCGCCGTCGCCGTCCGCACCGACGGGGCCGTGCAGCAGGCCGCTCATCCAGTGCGAGAACTCATGGGCCCGCCAGACCCGGGGCAGGCAGTCGGCGGCGTACCGGGCGAGGGCGCTGTCGTCGGCGCGCAGCAGCGCGGCCTCGAAGGCGCGGGCCAGCGACTCGGCCTGGAGCACGGCCAGGTTGGCGCCCTTGGCCGCCGACGGGCTGATGAGCCCGGCCGCGTCCCCGGCCAGCCACAGCCGCCCGGCGCCCGGCGCCTCCAGCACGTCCGAGCGCAGGTCGACGACCGCCTTCTCCAGGACGGCTCCCTGGCGCAGCGGCCCGAACTCGGCGGTGCGCATCCGGGTGGCCAGCTCGGTCCAGATCCGGTCCTCGCTCCAGTCGGCGGGGTCGGTGCCGCGCGGGCACTGGAGGTAGTACCGGGTGACGGACGCGGTGCGCGCCATGTGACCGGCGAACCCGCGCGGGTGCAGGGCGTATCCGGTGGCCGGCATGCTGGGCGGGGCCGCGGCCAGCACGGCGAGCCAGGAGACGCCGTGGTCCCAGCGGGCGGTGCGGGTGCCGTGCGCGGTCAGGGTGGCGCGGCCGGTCCCCCGGTGCCCGTCGCAGCCCGCGACGTACCGGCCGGTGACGTCCGCGCCGTCGCGCAGCCGGACCCGGCCCTCGGTGACGTGCGTGGCCTCGACGCCGAACCGGAGGTCGCCGCCGCGCCGCAGGTACTCGGCGACCAGGTCGCGCACCAGCTCCTGCTGGGGGTAGACGGTGTGCACCTCGCCACGGCCCAACGTGGCGTAGTCGAGGGTGAATTCACCCAGGCCGCTGCGGAACCGGCAGGCGGTGTGGGTCTTGCCGCCGGTGAGCAGGCCGGCTGCCAGGCCGTTCTCCGTGAGGACGCGCACGGAGCGGGCCGCGAGGAAGCCGGCGCGGGCCCGGCCCTCCACCGCGGCACGGTCGCGCCGTTCCAGGAGCACGCAGTCGATGCCCCGGTCCAGCAGCAGGTTCCCCAGGACGAGTCCGGCCGGGCCGGCGCCGACGATCACTACCCCGGCCTGTGCTGTTGCCATGCCCGCCTTCTGAAGTCGCTTGTTGATCAAGGCTTGTTGATCAACAGGTTTCATATCATCTGGATCCTGGATGCAGTCGGGTGAACTATCGTGATTAGCCCTAAAGGGTTGCTGTTCGATAAGAGAGGCCGTGGATAGGGTTCAGGGCGTGGAGCACAGCGGCGGAGAGGCGAAGGCGCTGTGGTGGGGGTCGGCCGGGCTGGTGCTCGGGGTCACCGGGACCTCGGTGGTCGTCGCCGGCGCGGAGCACGGCGGACGGCTGTCCGTGGCACTGGTACTGGTCCTCGCGCAGGTTCCCGCGCTGCGCCGGCTGGTACGGGCCCCGGTCGCCGTGCTGGCCGCGACCACGGCCGCGGGAGTCGCTGTGTGGGCGCTGCTGCCCGCGGTGACCCTGACGGGCGCGTTGCTCGCGGCCCAGATCGCGCTGTGCGTACTGTCGGCGACCGGGCCGCGACGGGTGTCGGCCGGGGCGCTCGCGGCGATGTGCCTGCTCGCGCCGCTCGGCTGGGTGGCAGGCGGGCCCGCGGGGCTGACGGTCTACCTGCTGACGGTGGTGCTGGCGTGGACGGCGGGCCAGTGGCGCCGAGCGCACGGGGCCAGGATCCGGGCGGAGACGCGCCGTGCGGTCACGGAGGAGCGGGCGCGGATCGCGCGCGAGGTGCACGACGTCGTGGCGCACACGCTGTCCGTGATGGTCGTGCAGGCCGCCGCGGCCGACGACGTGTTCGCGGAGCGCCCCGACCAGGCCCGGCAGGCACTGCGGGCCATCGAGACGGGCGCCCGCTCGGCGCTGGGCGAACTGCGGCTGCTGCTGCGGGCGTTCGGGCCGGGTGCGCAGGAGGGTGAGGACCAGCACGAAGACCAGTACGAGAACGAGAACGAGGGCGAGGACTCGGCCGGGGCCCGGAGACGGACGCCGTCGCTCGCGCGTCTCGACGAACTGGCCGAGGCCGTGCGGGCGGCCGGGATGACCGTGCACGTGTGCCGTGAAGGTGCCGTCGACGGGCTGCCGGCCGCGGTGGACCTGGCGGCGTACCGGATCGTCCAGGAGGCCCTCACCAACGCGCTGCGGCACGCGGCCGGCGCCGACGAGGTGCGCGTGCGGGTGGCGGCCGACGGAACGGGGGTGCGGGTGACGGTGGTGGACAACGGCCGTAAACGACAGGGGGGTTCGGGGTCGTCGGGCGCCGGGCGCGGTCTGGTCGGGATGCGGGAGCGGGCCCGGCTGGTGGGCGGCAGCCTGCGGGCCGGTCCGCTGCCCGGCGGCGGGTTCGAGGTGGTGGCGCTGTTGCCTGCGGAGGGCGTGTCATGACGTTGCGTGTGGTGGTGGCCGACGACCAGGCCCTGGTCCGCACCGGGTTCCGGATGATCATCGACGCCCGGGACGACCTGGAGGTGGTGGGCGAGGCCTCCGACGGGCGGGAGGCGGTGCGGCTGACCCGGGAACTGGCGCCCGACGTGGTGCTGATGGACGTCCGCATGCCGGTGCTGGACGGTATCGAGGCGACCCGGCGGATCGTGGCGGACGGCGGACCGGCCCGGGTGCTCGTGCTGACCACCTGGGACGTGGACGCGCATGTCGTCGACGCACTGCGGGCGGGAGCCAGCGGCTTCCTGCTGAAGGACATCCGGCCCACCGAACTCGTCGAGGCCGTCCGCAGCACCGCGCGCGGCGACGCGCTGCTCGCGCCGGCCGTGCTGAGCCGGGTCCTGGACCGGTTCCTGCGCACCACTCCCGATCCGGCACCACCGCCGTCCCTGCGGGACCTGACCGGCCGTGAGCGGGAGGTGCTGACCCTGATCGGGCAGGCGCTGTCGAACGCGGAGATCGCCGGGCGGCTCGGCCTGTCGGAGGCCACCGTCAAGAACCACGTGACCGCGGTGCTGCGCAAACTGGGCCTGCGCGACCGCGTCCAGGCCGTCGTCGCCGCCTACGACCATCAGCTGGTGCGGCCGCGCCGTCCCTGAGCCCGGTCTCCTCCTCAGGGAGGAGACCGGGCCGGGGTCCTCCCGTGTTCCCAGTGCCGGCCCGTTCCCGTGGCCGATCCGCAGCCGGGGTGTCCGGTCCTAGCGTCGAGGGGTGACCGACGACCTGACCTGCCTCGTGTATCTGCTCGCCCACGACGAAGCCGCCGCGGGCCCCTACGACCGTTCCCGGACCGGACTGCTGGTCCGGGCCGCCGCGCTGATCGACCTCGCGCTGCGCGGCCGACTGCGGGAGGTCGGCGGCACGGTCGCCGTGACCGGCACGGAACCGACCGGCGACCCCGTCCTGGACGGTGTGCTGCGCGATGCCGCCGGGCACGGCTGGCGGCAGCTGGTACGCCACCACCGCAGGCGCACCCTGACGGAGCTGGAGAACCGGCTGGCCGCCACGGGGCACCTCACCGTGCGGGCGCCCCGCGCCTTCTCCCGTACCCGGCGGGTGACCCTCAGGGACCGCACCGCGGCCGCCGCCCTGCGCACCCGGGTCTCCGCGGTGCTGCACGGGGACGGCCCCGTGCGGGAGATCCCGGACGTCGACGCGGCGCTGCTGGCGCTCGCCGCGGCGGGCCGCATCCGCTCGGTCGTGTCACGGCGGGACCAGAAGGAGCTGCGGCCCCGTATCGACGCCTGCACGGGGCGGCTCGGGGCCCTCGCACCCGGCCTGGAGCAGGCCGTACGCGCGCTGCCGACGACCATGGTCGCCGCACAGGGCGGCATGGGCGGCGGCTGACGACCGGACGAACGCCCTGTCGAACGACCGACCGAACGGGGAGACGACGCCATGCACCGCACCCTGACCACCCTGGCCTGCACGCTGACCGCCGCACTCGCGGCGGCCTGGCCGACGCCACCGGCCCCACCACCGGGGCCGCCCCTGCTCACCGAGACGGCCACCACCGCGACCAGCGCCACAGGGGCCGCGACACCCGCCGCCCCGACCACCGTCCGCACCCCCAGCGGCCTGGTCCGGGGCGCTGCTCACGGCGGCTACCGGACCTTCGAGGACGTTCCCTACGCCGCACCCCCGGTCGGGCGGCTGCGCTGGGCTCCGCCGCGGCCTCCGGTCCCCTGGTCCGGGGTACGGGACGCCACCCGGCCGGCGCACGCCTGCCCGCAGCCGGCCGGTGAGGTGCCCGGCGGCAGCACCGACGAGGACTGCCTTCATCTGAACGTCACGACACCCGACGACGCGAGCCCGGCCCGTCCCAGGCCGGTGATCGTCTGGCTGCACGGCGGCGGCCTCACCACCGGCGCGGGCAGCTCGCACGACGCCCACCGCATGGCCACCCGCGGCGATGTCGTGGTCGTCACCGTCGACTACCGTCTCGGGGCCCTCGGTTTCCTCGCGCACGACGGGCTGCCCGGCTCCGGCACCTTCGGCCTGGCCGACCAGCAGGCGGCGTTGCGCTGGGTCCGCGCCGGGATCGGCGCCTTCGGCGGTGACGCGCACGACGTGACACTCGCCGGTGAGTCGGCGGGCGGTTACAGCGTCTGCGCCCAGCTCGCCTCGCCCGCCGCGGCGGGCCTGTTCGACCGGGCGATCATCCAGAGCGGCCCGTGCACAGGCCGCCCCGACCGGCCGTTCGCGCCGTCGGCCGTCCCCCTGTCCGCGGCCCGGGCCACAGGCTCGGACTTCGCGACGCGGGCCGGCTGCGGCTCCGCCCGTGACGTGCCGGTCTGCCTGCGACGGGTGCCCGTCGCCCGGCTGCTCGCGGCCCAGGACACCGATCAGCATCCCGCCTTCGACACCCCGTTGCTGCCCGGCGATCCCGCGGCGGCGATCTCCAGCGGCCACTTCCGGCACCTCCCGGTGCTCCTCGGCGGCAACCACGACGAGGGCAACGGCTGGGCCGCCGGGATCATCCAGGCCGGAAACCCCGTCACCCCCGCCACCTGGCCCGACGTCGTGTCCGCCTTCTTCCCCGCACCGGGGCGGGCCGAGGCGATCGTCCGCGAGTACCCGGTGCACGCCACCGACGGCGGCCCGGTGTTCGGCGCGGTCATCGGCGACGCGGACTTCGCCTGCCCCACGGCACGTACCGACCGTCTCCTCGCCGCCCACGTCCCCGTCTGGCGTTACGAGTTCGCCGACGAACACGCCCCGCCGCTCACCCCGGGCACCCCGCCGTTCCCGCTCGGCGCACCGCACGCGAGCGAACTGCCCTACCTGTTCGACCTGGGCGGCCGTCCCCGTGACCTGACCGCGGCACAGCACCGCCTGGCCGACACGATGATCGACTACTGGACCCGTTTCGCCCGCACCGCCGACCCGAACGGCCCCTCGTCCCCGCACTGGCCGCAGGGGACGCCCCTCTCCCTTTCCCCGGACCACGTCACCCCCGACAGGACGACCGCCCTCCGCCACCACTGCGCCTTCTGGGACACCCTCGGCTGACCGCTCAGCGGGCGACCGGCCACGTCTCCGGCTGAGGTCCGGCCCCGGGGGACGACGAGGTGCGCACGTCCCCCAAGGCCCCTCACACGGGTTCCCGGACCGCGGCCTCGCGCCGCCGAAACCTCCAGTACCACTCGTTCTGCCTGGCCGTGGAGAACCCGATCGCCGCGTAGAGCAGGGCCTGGCAGGCGGCCGGCACGGCGGAGATCCCCCACCAGAAGGTGGGGGTCCCGGGCCGGGGACCTCGCCGCACCGGGAACTTGCCCTCCGGGTCGACGGTCACGGTGAGCCGGTCGCCCACGGCGAGAGCCCGGCGCCCACCGTGCCGGGCAGCCGGTGACCGGACAGGTCGGCCAGGCGGGCCACCTGGCCCCCGTCGCTCAGGCCGCCCGCGCCGTCGGCGTGGAACACGGAGGTCACGACCGCCCGCTCGACCCGGCCCCGGTCGTGCAGCGCCTGCTGCTCCAGCGCGTAGACGAACGCGGCCGTCGTCAGCGCGACGCACACCGCGGCGGCCACATCCAGCTTCCCGAACTCCCGGTGGCTGTCAAGGAGGAGGAAGACCAGGCCGATCAGACAGCCGACCGCGAGGACGGCACCGACGAAGACCAGTTGCGACGCCCACCGGCCGGGCGCACTGGCCACTCCGTACGCGATACCGAAGGAGCCCGCAGTCAACAGGGCGCTCGCGGGCACCGCCAGAACGGTCCACAGCGCCCGCACGGTCCACGTCCGCGCCCGTGTCGTCTCCTCGGCCTCTTTCATGACACGGTCTTGCCCAAAGCGTCACCGGGTGATGCCGCCCGGCGGCGGCGTCGCAGGGGCAGGTCGACCTCGGCCCGTACGGTCTTGCCGGGCGCGTCGGCGCGGTCGCGGTCCAGCACCTCCCAACGGTCGGCCAGCGCGTCCACGAGCACGAGCCCGCGCCCACCGTCGTCCAGCGGCCGGGGCGGCCGTACGGCGCCGGGTGCGGGCGGCCGTCGTTCGGCTCGCGTGTCGGTCACCTCGACGCGCACGCTCCCCGTCACCAACGTGACCCGCAACTCGAAGTCCCGGCCGGGCACACGGCCGTGCGTCACGGCGTTCGCCGCCAGCTCCGCGACGATCACGGACACCTTGTCGACGACCTCCGTCGACGCGAACACCCCTCCCCACGCGTGAAGTTGGGCGACGGCGAGATGACGGGCCAGACGTGCACCACGCGGCGTGGCGCTGAGCCGCTGGGCGAGTGTTCGACTGACGGTGACCGTGGTGGGGGGAGCTTCCATGCGCCCAATCTGCCGCCCCGGACAGGCAGTTCTCCAGGTGACGGCCGCGTACGCCGTGCGGGCGTACGCGGTGACCGACTGGACCGTACCGGTCACTGACTGTGGCTATGACTCTCGGGAGGTGGCCTACGTGGGCGATGGAGCGGAGCCGGAGTCGTCGGACAGTCTGCGGACTTTCGGGGCGGTGGTCCAGGCGTTGCGGGAGCACGCCGGGCTGACCAGGGAGGAGTTCGGCGAGCGGGTGCGGTTCTCGAAACACACCGTGGCGTCGGTGGAGTTGGGCCGCCGCATGCCGGACGAGTCCTTCGTGGAGGCGGCGGAGGAGGCACTGGGCAACACGGGGGCCTTACGGCGGGCAGCGGGGCATGTGGCTCGGCAGCCGGGGCTGGCGGCTTGGTTCCGGCGGTGGGCGCGGATGGAGGCGTCGGCGATCAGCCTCTACACCTACGAATGCCGAGTCATGCCAGGCCTGTTGCAGACGGAGGCCTACACGCGGGCGGTCTTCCTGAGCGTGCCGCCGATCCCCAACGATCAGGAACTGGACGATCGGGTGGCCGCGCGCGCAGCCCGACAGGATCTGCTCTCCACCCAGCGAGAGCGGCCGTGCGCGTTCAGTTTCATCGTCGAACAAGCCCTGCTGGAGCGACGAACGGGCGGCGACGAAGTGACACGAGAGCTGCTCGACCACCTGCTGGAGGTGATCGGCCACCACCGGAACGTGGAGATCCAGGTCATGCCACTGCGGCAGCCCACCCACGCCGGCCTGGATGGCCCGTTGCAGCTGCTTGAGACACCCGAGAATCAGTGGTTCGCTTATTCGGAAGGGCAGAAGAACGGCCGCCTCGTCGCCGATCCGAAGGAGACCAGCGTCCTCCACCAGCGATATGGAAAACTGCGCGCGCAGGCCCTCAACCTCCGGGATTCCAGGACCCTGTTGGAGCAGATGCGAGGAGCGCTATGAGCACGTCCGAACTGACCTGGTTCAAGAGCACTTACAGCAGTGGCAGCGAGGGCGACTGCGTCGAAGTCGCCACCCACCCCACCACCATCCACATCCGCGACTCCAAGAACCCACAGGGCCCCCAGCTCGCCCTCTCCCCCGCCGCCTGGGCCGACTTCCTCACGTACGCCGGAAAGTGAGCGTGGGGCCGCGGCGGCCCTTCTCCAGCGGGCGTGCGCACGCTTCATCCATCCGGCCTACACATAGCGCGAACGGCGTGATTTGATCCCGGTACTGCGAGTCCACCGGGGGAGATCCAGCCATGTCCAGACGCCTTTTCGCCGTGTTCCTGGCGCTGAGCGCCGCCGCCCTCACCTCGTGCTCCGACGGCGGGGGGACGGCCCTGGCGGGCGGTGTGGGGTCCGGCGGCCTCGTCGGGTACGAGCACACCCAGGTCGGCAAGGAGTACTGGGTGACCATGCCGCAGATGCAGAACACCTCGGGCAAGCCGCTCACCGTGCTCAGCGGGACGATCGTCCACGTGCCGGACGGGCTGCGGATCACGGGGTACCGGGTGGTCGACGACGGCGCCGGCCCGCACCCCATGGGGGTCACCCCCGTAGGCGTCACGGACGACCACGCCCTCGTCCACCAGGGCGGTTCGATCCCAGTCCCCGCCCACACCTCGTCGCACCTCTCCTACGAGGCCCGGATCAAGGTGACCGGCGCCGTGCACGGGGACCTGACCGACTGCCGCTACGAATACCGACAGGGCTCCACGACGTACCGCCAGGACATCGGCTGCGACACCCGGATCCGTCTCGGCAGGGCTCTTACGTGAAGCGCGGAAGCGCGAGCGCCGCTCTTATGGCCTGATGTGCGGGCGGCGATAGGATCGTGCCATGTCCGTCGCCGTCGACTTCCTGCCCAGCCGCCCGCACCGCGTCGTCGTGCTCGCCCTCGACGGGGTGTACCCCTTCGAGCTGGGCATCCCGAACCGCGTCTTTCCCGGCGTGCCCGGTGCCTACGACGTGGTGACCTGTGCGGCGAGCGCGGACCGTACGGTGGCGACCAGCGCCGACTTCACCGTCACCGTCGGGCACGGGCCCGAGGCGCTGGAGAGTGCGGACACCGTGGTCGTGCCGCCGTACGACATGGCGCGGATCGCGCAGGAGCTGCCGGAGCCCGTCGCCGCCGCGCTGGCGCGGATCCGGCCCGGGACCCGGATCGTCTCCATCTGCACGGGGGCGTTCGCGCTCGCGGCGGCCGGGATGCTGGACGGGCGCCCGGCGACCACGCACTGGGCGCTGGCGCCGCGGTTCCGGCGGATGTTCCCGCAGGTCGCGCTCGATCCGGACGTGCTGTTCATCGACGACGGGGACGTCCTGACCTCGGCCGGGGCCGCCTCCGGTGTCGACGTGTGCCTGCACATCGTCCGCTCCGACCACGGCAGCGCGGTCGCCAACAGCGTGGCCCGGCAGTGCGTGGTGCCGCCGTGGCGGGACGGCGGACAGGCCCAGTACATCGAGCAGCCGGTGCCGGACGAGGGCACCACGGGTACGGCGGCCACCCGGGCCTGGGCCCTGGAGAACCTGGAACGGCCGCTCGCGTTGCAGGAGCTGGCCGATCACGCCCGGATGAGCCGGCGCACCTTCGCCCGCCGGTTCCAGGAGGAGACGGGGACGAGCCCCGGGCGCTGGCTGATCCAGCAGCGGGTACGGCGCGCCCGCGACCTCCTGGAGACCAGCGAGCTGTCGGTCGACCGCATCGCCGCCGAGGTCGGTTTCGCCACGGGCACGTCACTGCGGCAGCATCTGCACGCGGCGATCGGCGTCTCCCCGCAGGCCTACCGGAGCACGTTCCGGGCCACAGCGGTGAGCAAGGCCTGAGCCGGGTCTCGCCCCGGCGCGGGGTCCCGTCACCGGGACGCGTCGCGCGGGGGCGAGCCGGGGCCGGCCCGTGCGGCTACTTGCCGGGGCAGTGCTTCCAGGCGAAGTGGTAGACGGTGCTGATCTGGCCGTCGGTGGAGTCCATGGTCATGAAGCTGACCTTGCCGGGGTTCGCGCTGCCGGCGTTCACGCGCAGCTCGGTGTTGATGTTGAAGTTGCGCTGGACCCCGCAGGGCGCCCAGACCAGCTGGGCCCAGTCGGTGGTGTCGGTGGCCTGCCAGTTGTCGTTGTAGGGGCCGGTGAAGGGGTGGTTGGCGGCCGCGGTGTTCGAGGAGCCCTGGAAGTAGTACGAGGCCCGCTGGGTGCCGGTGGCGCCCGATTGCAGCGAGGCGAAGCCGCGGTAGTCGGCGCTGGCGATGGCGTAGGTGAAGCCGCCCGGCACGTGGACGACCAGGTTCAGCTGGCAGTTGCGCCGGAAGGCGGTGGGGTCGGAGCCGCCGCCGGCCTGGGCGAGGTAGTCGCTGTAGGTGACGGTGAAGGCCTCGTTGTCCTCGGAGACGGCGACGGCAGTGGTGCCCGCCGGACAGCCGGAGCCGTTGACGGTGGCCACGTTGATGACGATCTTGTCCGGCGGCGGGTCGTCGAACACGGGCGACGACGAGGCCTTGGCCTGCGCGGGCAACCCGGCGGTGAGCAGCGCGGCGAGCGCTCCGCCGAGCAGGAGGCGGTGTCTCCTGGGTGCCATGGTTTCTCCAGTTCGGGTGATTCGAGTGGGGGGTTGCACCCGCGGTCCCGACGGTTCAACTTTGAAGAAACTGTGCTTTTCCTGTGAAGACCGGGGCGCTCGCATCGTAGGAACCATGGCATGAACCGGTCAGGGCGAACTCCGGCCATTCACACCACCGGATTTCACAGCGCTGCCCGGGACAGACGAGGAGGAGCAGTCCTCGAAGCGAAGCCTCCGACGGGAGCCCGATGTTCACGTACGCCGCAGCACTGGTCTTCCTGGTCTTCTGCATCCGGGTGGTGCTGGACCCGCGCCGCTTCAGCAACGCCGTCCTCCTCGGGATCACGGTCGCCCTCGTGTCCGTCTCCGCGTTCGTACGGCCCCCGCTCCCGCCGGCGTCGCTGCGGACGGCGGCCCTGGCCGCCTGCGCGCTGCTCGTCGCGGGCGCCCTCGCCCTCGCGTTCTTCCTGATGGCGAACGGCGTGAAAATGGTCCGCAGGGAGGGCAGACGCCCCGGCAACCTGCTCACGCTGCTCACCGGGCTCGCGATCCTCGGCTTCCTCAGCCTGCTCGGCACGGCCGTCGCCGGGCGCTCGACCACCCTGGTCCGCGTCGCGGCCTTCTCGGCACCACCGGTCGGCTACGTCTCCTTCCTCTTCCTCTGCTTCCTGGGCTACGCGCTCCTCTACGGCCGGCTGCCGAGGCGGCGCAACGTGGACTTCGTCGTCGTCCTCGGCTGCGGACTCGTCGGCGGCTCCCGGGTGGGGCGGCTGCTGGCGAACCGGCTGGACCGGGCACGGAGGCTGTACGAGGCACAGGCCGCCCGCGGCAACCCGCCGCTCCTGGTCACCTCCGGCGGACAGGGCGGCGACGAGGAACTCCCCGAGGCCGACGCGATGGCCGCCCACCTGGTCGCGGCCGGGGTTCCCGAGGACCGGATCCTGCGCGAGGACCGCTCCCGCACCACCGAGGAGAACCTGCTCCTCAGCAAGAAGATCATGCAGGAGCTGAAGCCGGACTACCGGTGCGTCGTGGTCACCAACAACTTCCACGTCTTCCGGGCCGCGCTCACCGCCCGCCGCACCGGCGTCCGCGGCCAGGTGGTCGGCGCGGCCACCGCCCGGTACTTCTGGCCCGGCGCGACGATCCGCGAGTTCGTCGCGGTCTTCCTGCACTACCCGAAGATCAACCTGGGCCTCTGCCTGGTCCTCGGCCTGCTGGGACTGGTCGCCTTCCGGTGAGCGGCGGTCACGGGTTCTCCCAGGCCGCCGGTTCCGCCGCCAGCGCCCGTACCGGCTCCGGCAGCGCGTCCGCGGCGATGTCCGCCACCGTGACGCCTTCGAGGATCTTGCGGACGTTGGCGCGCAGCGCGATCCACAGGGGCAGCAGGGGCTCGGCGGTCCCCGTGTACGCGAGGCCCGTCGGGCGCTCCCCGCGCACCGAGACGATCGGGCCGTCGACCGCCCGGATCAGGTCCGCCACCGTGATCGCGGACGCCTCCCGGGCCAGCCGGTAGCCGCCGCCCCCGCCGCGCCGGCTGTCGACCACCCCGGCCCGCCGCAGGTCGCCGAGGATGCCCTCCAGAAACTTGTGCGGGATGTCCTGCGCACCGGCGATCTCCTCCGCCTTCACGGGACCGTTCCCCTGCCGTACGGCGAGCTCCAGTGCCGCCCGTACCGCGTAATCCGCCCGTGCCGAGATCCTCATGCGTCCATTGTGAGCCGTACTCCCGTGCAGAATGACCGGACCCGCGCCCCATAAGATCGCCCGGGAGGATCCCTTGGCGCTCAGCAGACGTACCTTCAGTGCACTCGCCGGCTCGGCCGCGCTCGGCTTCGCCCTGGGCGGCAGCGGCGGCCCCGGGGCGCCCGCGGCGTACGCGGCCCGCAGCGTGCCCACCGGGCCGCCGCCGGCCGCGCCGCGCGCCGACGGGCAGCGGCACACCATCGGCTACGACCACCACTCCCTCGTCGTCGACGGCAGACGGCTCGTGGTGTGGTCCGGCGAGATGCACCCGTTCCGGCTGCCGAGCCCGTCCCTGTGGCGGGACGTGCTGGAGAAGATGCGGGCGCACGGCTACAACACGGTCAGCATCTACGTGGCCTGGAACTACCACTCCCCGGCGCCCGGCGCGTACGACTTCACCGGGGTGCGCGACCTCGACCTGTTCCTGCGCACGGCCGCCGAGACCGGGCTGTACGTGATCCTGCGTCCGGGCCCCTACATCAACGCCGAGGTCGACGCGGGCGGCTTCCCCGGCTGGCTGACCGCCACCGAGGGCACCGCCCGCACCACCGACCCCACCTACCTCGGGCACGTCGACGGCTGGCTGACGGCCGTCAACCGCATCGTGCGCCGCCACCAGCTCACGGACGGCGGCGGGACCGTCCTGCTGTACCAGATCGAGAACGAGTACGACGGCCACGTCACCGACCCGGCCGGCCCCGCCTACATGTCCCACCTGTACGAGAAGGTGCGGTCCGACGGCATCGACGTCCCCCTCTTCCACAACGACAAGGGCCGCAACGGCTACTGGATCCCCGGCTCCTTCGACACCGGCCGCGGGCGCGCCAAGTGGCTGTACGGCTTCGACGGCTACCCCGACCCCTCCCGCACCCCGCCCGACTGGGGGGACTTCGGGATCGGCGGCCTCAAGGGCGGCGCGACCGCCAGCCCCCGTACGCCCGGGTTCATGCCCGAGTTCGGCGGCGGCTGGTTCGACCCCTGGGGCGGGGTCGAGTTCGGCGGGGAGGGCTACGCCGGCTCCCGCCGGACCCGGGACGCGGCCTACGAACGCCGCTTCCACCTCACCCACCTCGCCAACGGCATCACCCTCCAGAACGTCTACATGACCTACGGCGGCACCACCTGGGGCTGGCTGCCCGCCCCGGTCGTCTACACGTCGTACGACTACGGCGCGGCCATCGACGAGGCCCGCAACGTGACGACGAAGATCGCGCCGATGCACCAGCTCGGCCATCTCCTGCAACGCGTCCCGGACTTCGCGAAACTGGAGCGCGCGGCGGACGTCCACGCGGCCGGGCTCAAGGCGTACCACCTCACCAACCCGGACACCCGGGCGCACGTGTACGTGCTGCGCAACGACGGCGCCGGCGAGGTCACGTCCACGCTGCGGACCGACGCCGGTGACGACGTCGAAGTCACCGTCCCGGGCCACGACGCCCGGCTCCTCACCGCCGGACTCGCCCTCGGCAAGCGGAAGCTGCGCTACTGCACCGCCCAGCCGATGTTCGTCCTCACCGCGGGCCGCCAGGACGTCGCCCTGTTCACCGGCCGCTACGGGGAGATGGCCCACCTGGTCCTGGACTGCCCGTCCGAGCCGCTCGTCCAGCGCCTCGACCCGGAGGCCGCCTGGGTCTACGACCAGGACGTCCTGCACGTCACCGCCCCGCTCGGCAAGGGCGGCCTCACCCGGGTCCTGGTCCAGGGCGGCGAGAGCGACACCCCGCTGCTGCTGCTCCTCGCCGACGACGCGACCTCGGTACGGCTGTTCCCGTACGACACCCCGTCCGGAACCGTGCTGGTCTACGGCCCGGCGCTGCTGCGCCACGTGACCCTGGACGGGGAGACCGTGCGGCTCACCGGGGACACGGTCGGCCCGACCGGCCTGGAGGTCTGGGCACCGCGCGGGATCACCGCCGTCACCTGGAACGGGCGGCCGGTGCCGACCCGGGTGGGGCTCTCCGGGAGCCTGGTCGCCACGTCCCTGCTGGCGGGCGCGCCGAAGCCGGCGCTGCCCGTGCTCGGCGGCTGGCGCCGCAAGGCCGAGAACCCCGAGTCGGCGGTGGACTTCGACGACTCGACGTGGACGGCCGCCGACCGGAAGACGTCGTTCAGCACCACGCCCGTGCCGGACGGTCAGCCGGTGCTCTTCGCCGACGACTACGGCTTCCACTACGGGGACGTCTGGTACCGGGGGCTGATCGAGGACGACTCGCTGGCCGGCCTGGAATCCGTCTCCCTCGCCTACAGCACCGGCACCCAGGGCATGCTCATGGCCTGGCTGGACGGGAAGCCGCTGGGCTCGCACCGGATGCCGGTGCCGGACGCGAAGACGGTCCGGCAGGGCAACTGGACGGCCACCGCGACGTTCTCCGTGGCCGGACTGTTCGAGAAGACACTGAAGAAGACGCTGAAGAAACGGCGCCATGTGCTGTCCGTGCTGGTGCGGCGGATGCAGCACGACATGGACGGCCGGTCCGACGACGCCCAGAAGGCGGCCCGCGGGCTGACCGCCGTGACCTTCGAGGGGGCTTCTCCGAAGGTGGGCTGGCGGATCCAGGGGGCCGGTGCCGCCGACCCGGTGCGGGGGCCGCAGAACAACGGCGGGCTGTACGGGGAGCGGGAGGGGTGGCACCTGCCCGGGTTCACGGACGGGCAGTGGGAGGGGGTCTCGCTGCCGCGCGCCGACCAGGGGATGGGGGTCACCTGGTACCGGACGGGGTTCCGGCTGGCGGTGCCGGACGGGGTGGACGCGTCGGTGGGGCTGGTGCTGGAGGACGATCCGGCGCGGGCCTACCGGGTGCAGATCTTCCTGAACGGGTGGAATCTCGGGCAGTACGTCAACGACGTGGGGCCGCAGCATACGTTCGTGCTGCCGAACGGGATCCTGCGGACGCGGGGTTCGAACACGTTGGCGTTGGCTGTGCTGGCGGACGGGACGAGTGAGGTCGGGCCGGGGGTGGTGCGGCTGGAGTTGCTGGGGAGTGCGGCCGGAGGGGTGCGCGTGGATTCGGTGGACTCCCCCGGCCGTTGACTGCGGGTGCGTTGTGGCTGGTCGCGCAGTTCCTCCCCCAGCCTTCGGCCGGGGGTACCCCCAGCGCCCCTAACGGGGCGCTGTGCCTTACGTCAGTCGGATCGTGTTCCAGGACATCGGCTCCAGGGTGGCCCTCAGGGTGCCGTCGGTCAGTGAAGTGCCCTCGGCCAGGTGCGGGGTCACGCGTTCCGGGTTCTCCAACGTGTTGCGGGCGTCGGGGTCCGCGTCCGACAGGACGCTGTGCTCCGCCACGGACGTCAGGCCGAGGCCGGCCACGGCCACCTCCAGCGGTAGCGCCTCCGTGCGGCTGCGGTTGACGGCGAAGACGGTGACCGTGCCGTCGTCCGCGCGGACCGCCGTCGCGTGCAGGAGGCTCGTCTCGCCGTACTTCTTCGTCTCGTACGTCGGCGAGTCCACGCGCACGTCCAGGACCTGGCCCCGGCCGTGCCGCGACGCCTGGGCGAACGGGAAGAACGTCGTCTGGCGCCAGGCCGGGCCGCCCGGCTCCGTCATGATCGGGGCGATCACGTTGACCAGCTGGGCCAGGCAGGCGACCGTGACCCGGTCGGCGTGCCGGAGCAGGGCGATGAGGAGGGAACCGAAGACCACGGCGTCCAGGACGCTGTAGTTGTCCTCCAGCAGGCGGGGGGCCTCGGCCCAGTCCCGCACGGCGGAGTTCTCGATCTCGTGCCACCTCGACGTGTACCAGACGTTCCACTCGTCGAAGGAGAGGTTGATCTTCTTCTGGGACTTCAGCCTGGCGCCCACGTGGTCGCAGGTGGCGACCACGTTCTCGATGAAGGACTCCATGTCGACGGCGGAGGCCAGGAAGGAGTCGAGGTCGCCGTCGTGGGGCTCGTAGTAGGCGTGCAGGGAGATGTAGTCGACCAGGTCGTAGGTCTCCGCGAGGACCGTCGCCTCCCACGCGGCGAAGGTCGGCATGGACTGGCTGGAGGAACCGCAGGCGACCAGTTCCACGGACGGGTCCAGCTGGCGCATGGCGCGGGCGGTCTCGGCGGCGATGCGGCCGTACTCCTCGGCCGTCTTGTGGCCGGTCTGCCAGGGGCCGTCCATCTCGTTGCCCAGACACCAGAGCTTGATGCCGAACGGGTCCTTGTCGCCGTGGGCGGCGCGGAGGTCGGAGAGGGCGGTGCCGGAGGGGTGGTTGGCGTACTCCTGGAGTTCCAGGGCCTCCGCCACGCCCCGGGTGCCGAGGTTGATCGCCATCATGGGCTCGGCCTGCGGGCCGACCTTCTTCAGGAAGGCGATGTACTCGGCGAGTCCGAAGCGGTTGGTCTCCGTGGACCGCCAGGCGAGGTCGAGGCGGCGGGGGCGGTCCTCGGCCGGGCCGACCGAGTCCTCCCACTTGTAGCCGGAGACGAAGTTGCCGCCGGGGTAGCGGAGGGTGGTGACGCCGAGTTCGCGGACGAGGTCGAGGACGTCCTGGCGGAGGCCTTCGGCGTCGGCCGTGGGGTGCGTCGGCTCGAAGATGCCGGTGTAGACACAGCGGCCCAGGTGCTCGACGAAGGAGCCGAAGAGACGGGGGTTGACTTCGCCGATGGTGAAGGCGGGGTCGAGGGTGAAGCGGGCGGTGCGCAATGGTCGCCTTTCGAGGTGGGTGGTTCTCCGTCGTGGGCGGGTGGGGGCGTTTCCTCACGTGTTCGACATGTCGAATTGCGCCCGTGGCATCGAACGGACCGTAAGATCGAAGCGCCCGCGCGTCAATGGGTGCGGGGCGACTTTCCCCCGGTGGGCCTGGCACTGTGGACCTGGGCGTCGAGCAGCGGCACCTCGTCCGCGCCCGCGGGGACCGAGCTGGTTGCGATGCGGCGGGTGGGGCCGGTTAGCCTGCCGGGGAACGCGGCCGCCGTCAGCCAAGGGAGTTCCGCCGTGCCTCGCATAGCCCTCGCCACCTACGACCCCGGCGCGGAACCGAGCAAGGACCAGGACCTGCCGGTGCTGCTGCGGGCGCTGGCCGACGCGGGGGCCGAGGCCGTCGCCCGGCCGTGGGACGACCCGGAGACGGAGTGGGGCGGCTACGACCTCGTCCTCCTCCGCTCCACCTGGGACTACAGCTGGCGTGCCGACGAGTTCGTGGCGTGGGTGGAGCGGGTGGACAAGACGACCCGGATCGCGAACCCGGCGGACGTGGTGCGGTGGAACACCGACAAGCGGTACCTCGGTGACCTCGCGGCGGCCGGTGTGCCGGTGGTGCCGACCCGCTACCTGGCCCCCGGCGACCCGGCCGGCCCCGCCCTCCCCGCCGACCGCGACTTCGTGGTCAAGCCCACCTTCGGCGCCGGCGCCCGGTTCGCCGCCCGCTACACACCCGGCGAGCACGACACCGCCCTGCGGCACCTCGCCCGGATGCACGAGGAGGGGCTGACCGCGATGGTCCAGCCGTACGTCTCGGGCATCGACGTCAGCGGGGAGCGGGCGCTGCAGTTCTTCGGCGGGCGGCTGCTGCACGCCAGCCGCAAGCGAGCCGTGCTCACGCCGGGCACGGCGTACGACGCGGACAAGGTCGCCCATCCGGACCTGACGCCGTGGACCCCGACGCCGGCCGAACTGGCCGTGGCGGAGCGAGCGTTGACCGCCGTACCGGACGCGTCCGAGCTGCTCTACGCCCGAGTGGACCTGGTCGACGGCGAGGACGGCCGGCCGCGGGTGATGGAGCTCGAGCTGGTCGAGCCGAACCTGTTCCTGTTCCTGCACCCCCAGTCGGTGGCCGCGGTGACGGAGGCGGTCATCGGCGCGGCCCGTCGATGACGGCGGTGCGCTGGAGCAGGCCCCAGGTGAACTCGGCGACCGCCTGACGGCCGTCGGGGAGGGTGAGGGCCAGCCCCCACCGGGTGGGGGCGGTGCCCTCCAGGGGGCGGGCGGGGGCGAAGGCGCGGGCGGCCTCGTCGATCGTGCAGGACCAGGGGGTCAGGTCCGCGTAGGTCTCCAGGGTGGGGGCGGGCGCCTCCGGGTCGCGGACCAGCCACTCGTTCCAGACCGCGCCGCCTCCTGCGACCAGCACCTCGAAGCGCAGGGTGGGCCAGAGCGGGAGCCGCCACTGCCACACCGCGCACTCCAGGTCGCCGACGGTGCGCTTGCCCTCCCACTCGGGCGGGCCGAGCACTGAACGGTACCGGGCGGCGGCGGACCGGGACCGGGGCGAGCGGACCATCGCCTGCCAGCGCTTGTTGGCCTCCCTCATGTCCGCGAGGGACGCGCCCAGTTCGCGGCGGGCGTCCTCGACCAGGTCCGGATTGTGGTCGGCCATGCGGCGCAGCAGCACCAGGTGGAAGTCCAGTCGCACAGGACCCATGGTGCACCTCCGCGTGCCCGGCTCGTTCCCGGCCATTGCCCGGGCAATCCCCGATGGTTAGCCTGTGTTCGTCATGCCGATCGCCTGTTGATATCTCGAACGGCTCCGCCGCTCCGACGAGATCTGGCGCTTAGACCCAAGGGAGGGGGCCGGACGTGGGACGCCTTGTGCCTGCCGTGACCCGGGCTCTCGACATTCTTGAGCTCTTCCTGGACGGGGACGGAACCCTCTCCGCCCCCGACATAGTGCGCAAACTCCAGTTGCCGCGGACCACCGTGCACGAACTGGTGACCACGCTCGCCGCCCGCTCGTACATCGTGCCCGTACCCGGACAGCCCGGACGCTACCGGCTCGGCGTGCGCCCGTACCAGCTCGGCAGCCGCTACGCGGAGCAGCTCGACCTCGCCGCCGAGGGCCAGCAGGTCGCCCGGTCCGTCGCCGAGACCTGCGACGAGACCGTCCACGTGGCGATCCTCGAAGGCACCGACGTCATCTACATCGCCAAGGTCGACTCCACGCACGCGGTCCGCATGGTCTCCGCCGCGGGCCGCCGGCTGCCCGCGCACTGCACCTCCGTCGGCAAGATGCTGCTGGCCTCGCTGCCGGAGCCGGAGCTGTCCGCGCGCATCCCGGACGACGCCGACCTCGTCCGGATGACGCCGAACAGCATCACCGACCCGGACGCGCTGCGTCAGGCCCTCACCGAGATCCGCGCGCGCGGCATCGCCGTGGAGAGCCGCGAGTCCAACCCCGACGTCTCCTGTGTCGCCGCCCCGGTCCGCGACCGCACCGGCCAGGTCGTCGCGGCGCTCTCCATCTCCGTACCGATGATCCGCTGGAGCGACGAGCGCCTGGACGAGCTGGAGCAGCTGGCCGTGAAGGGCGCCGCGGAACTCTCCGAGCGCCTCGGCCACCGGAGCGTGGCATGACGACGACGGTGCACACCGCGTACGAGGTCGCGGTCGCGGCGGAGGCGACGCTCGGCGAGGGCCCGACGTGGGACGCGGCGACCGGCCGCCTGCTCTGGATCGACATACTCGGCTCCCGCGTCCACACGTACGACCCGGCCACCGGACGCCGTACGACCCGTACCACCGACCAGCACGTCGGCGCGGTGAAGCCGCGTGCGAACGGCGGGCTGGTGCTCAACCTCCGGGACGGCGTGGCGGTCCTCGACCCCGACGACACGTTCCGCTGGCTGCACCGCGAGCCGGTGCCCGGCCGCCGCGCCAACGACGCGGCCGTCGCGCCCGACGGCTCGCTGTGGGCCGGCACGATGCGCTACGACGAGGCGGCGGGCGGGGGCACGCTGTCGCGGGTGGGGGCCGACGGGGCGGTGACGACGCTGCTGCCGGACGTCACGGTCAGCAACGGGACGGGCTGGAGCCCGGACGGCCGCCTCGTCTACTACGTCGACACCCCGACCCGCCGGGTGGACGTCTTCGACTACGACGGCGGACTCCCCCGCAACCGGCGGCCGTTGGTGACGATCGAGGAGGGCGCCGGGTTCCCCGACGGGCTGACGGTGGACGCGGACGGCTGTGTGTGGGTGGCACTGTGGGACGGGGGTGCGGTGCGCCGCTACACGCCGACGGGTGAGCTGGACCGGGTCGTCACGCTGCCCACGCCGCGTACGACGGCGTGCGCGTTCGGCGGCGCCGGGCTGACCGATCTGTACGTCACGACGGCGCGCGTGGGGTTGGCCGCGCCGCAGGCGACGGCCGGTTCGCTGCTGGTGGTTCCGGGGGTGGGGCAGGGGGTTGTCCAGCCGGTGTTCGCGGGGTAGGGGGTTGTGTTCGGGGGGTGTGGGGTCGTGTCTCGGCTGCGGGTGCGTGGGGGCTGATCGCGCAGTTCGCGCAGTTCCTCCCCCAGCCTTCGGCCGGGGGTGCCCCCAGCGCCCCTTACGGGACGCTGTGCTTGGCGTGGCTCGATCGGTCGGCGGTGGCAACGGCCGGGGGCACCCCCAGCGCCCCTTACGGGACTGGTCGGCGGTGGACGTCGGCCGTGGTGGGGGCGGCCTGGCTGGGGTAGGAAGGAGGCGTTCGGCTGTCGATCGGTGAGGGGCGTGGCGTGTCGGGTCTGTTTCCGGAGCTGGCGGGTGAGCGGGTCGCGTTGCGGTTCGGGGGGCGGTCGCTGACGTACGGGCAGCTCGCCGGGGCGGCCGGGGCCGTCGCCGGGCGGGTGCGGGGGGCCGCGCGGGTCGCCGTGTGGGCGACCCCGGAGCTGGAGACCGCCGTCGCCGTCGTCGGCGTCCTGCTCGCCGGCCGGGCGGCCGTCCCCCTCAACCCCAGGTCGGGCGAGAAGGAACTCGCGCACATCCTCTCCGACAGCGCGCCGACGGCCGTGCTGACCGCGCCCGGCACCGAACTGCCGGCCGCCCTCGCCGGTCTGCCCCGCATCGACGTCGACCCGCAGGCGGCGGCCCCGGTACCGGAGGACGACTCCGCCGAGTCCGACCCCGCACTCGTCGTCTACACCTCCGGCACCACCGGCCCGCCCAAGGGCGCCGTCATCCCCCGCCGGGCCGTCGCCGCGACCCTGGACGCGCTCGCCGACGCCTGGCAGTGGACCGCGGAGGACACCCTCGTCCACGCCCTGCCGCTCTTCCATGTGCACGGGCTCGTGATCGGGATCCTCGGGCCGCTGCGGCGCGGTGGCTGCGTCCGGCACCTGGGGCGGTTCGACACCGCCGGCGTCACCCGGGAACTCGACGACGGGGCGACCATGATGTTCGGCGTCCCCACCATGTACCACCGCATCGCCGAGGCCCTGCCCACCGACCCCGAGCTGGCGCGGGCGCTCGGCCGGGCCCGGCTGCTGGTCTCCGGCTCGGCCGCGCTGCCCGTCCACGACCACGAGCGGATCGCGGCGGCCACCGGCCGCCGGGTCATCGAGCGGTACGGCATGACGGAGACCCTGATGAACACCAGCGTGCGGGCCGACGGTCAGGCCCGCACGGGCACCGTCGGCGTGCCGCTGCCGGGGGTGGAGCTGCGGCTGGTGGAGGAGGACGGGACGGCGATCACGGAGTACGACGGGGAGAGCGTCGGCGAGATCCAGGTGCGCGGCCCGAACCTGTTCACCGAGTACCTCAACCGGCCCGACGCCACCGCCGCCGCCTTCACCGCCGACGGCTGGTTCCGCACCGGTGACATGGCGGTACGGGAGCCGGACGGCTACGTACGGATCGTCGGCCGCAAGGCCACCGACCTGATCAAGAGCGGGGGTTACAAGATCGGGGCCGGTGAGATCGAGAACGCGCTCCTCGAACACCCCGGGGTGCGGGAGGCCGCCGTCACCGGGGAGCCGGACGCCGACCTGGGCGAACGGATCGTCGCCTGGATCGTCCCGGCGGATCCGCAGTCGCCGCCCCCGGCCGAGGAGCTGGCCGGCCACGTCGCCGGCCGGCTCGCCCCGCACAAACGCCCCCGTGTGGTCCGCTACCTGGACGCCCTCCCCCGCAACGACATGGGGAAGATCATGAAGCGGGCCCTCGGTGAGCCTGCCTGAGCGGCTCTCCGCCCGGCGGTTCCTCGACCTCGTCACCGACCCCGGTACCTTTGCCGAACTCCCGCTCTCCGAAGGGGAGTCCGCGCCCGACGGCCCGCTCGGCTGGCAGGGTTACGACGCCTCGCGCGCCCGCGCCGCCGCACGCACCGGCGAGCGGGAGTCGGTCGTGGTCGGCACCGGGCGCGTCGAGGGCACGGCGGCCGTGCTGATCGCGTTCGAGTTCGGGTTCCTCGGCGGGTCGCTGGGCGAGCGGACCGGGGACCGGCTGGAGGCGGCGTACGGCCACGCCCGGACGCACCGGCTGCCGGTCGTCCCGCTGGTCGCCACCGGCGGCAGCCGGATGCAGGAGGGCATGCTCGCCCTGTCCCAGTTGCAGCGGGTGGCACGGCAGTCGGCGCTCACCCGCGAGGCGGGGCTGCCGCAGATCGCGGTCCTGCGGGACCCGACGACCGGCGGCGGCTGGGCCACCCTGGGCGCGGGCGCCGACGTGATCCTGGCGCTGCCCGGCGCCCAGGTCGGTTTCGCGGGCTCCCGGGTCCGCCCACCGGACGCGGACCCGGCCGCGTACACGGCGGACGCCCAGCTGGCGTCGGGGGCGGCGGACGCCGTGGTGCCCCTGGCGGACCTGAAGGCATGCCTGGGGTTGTGGCTGCGGCTGCTGACCTCTCCCTCCACACGGCCCGCCGAGCCGCCCGCCGCCCTCGGCGACGCCCGGTTGCCGGGCACCGGCTGGGCGGCCGTCGAGCGCGCCCGGGACCCGCGGCGCCCGCGCGCCGGCGCCTACCTGGACGCCTATTTCAGCCGCCGGGTCGCCCTGGTCGGCGACCGGTGCGGGGGCGCGGATCCGCAGGGGATCCTGTGCGGGTTCGGGGAGCGGGACGGCCGTACCGTCGCCTTCGCCGCGCAGACCGGTACGGCGACCCGGCCCGCCGGATTCCGTACCGCCGCCCGTCTGATACGGCTCGCGGACCGGCTGGGGATCCCCGTGCTGACCCTCGTCGACACCCCGGGCGCCGCCAACGACGCGGAGGCGGAACGGCAGGGCGCGGGCGCCGCGATCGCGGAGCTGTTCGGCGCGGTGGCCGCGGCCCGTACGCCGGTCACCACGCTCGTCATCGGCGAGGGCGGCTCCGGCGGGGCACTGGCACCGGCCGCCCCCGGCAACACCTGGGCCACACCCGACAGCTACTTCTCGGTGATCGCCCCGGAGCTGGCGGCGGCGATCCTGAAGCGGCCCCCGGACGCGGTCGAGGCCACCGCGGACCAGCTGCGCATCCGCCCCCAGGACCTGCTGGCCCTGGGCGTGATCCGAGGCATCGTCCCCACCGCCCCCTGACCCGGAGCGCCGCCTCGGCGACCACGCCCCCGGCCCGCCCGGACGACAACACCGGCGGGTCTCACCGGGCCGCTCCCGCCGGGACCCGCCCCCAAACCGCACCACCGGCCCGGCCGCTTCCACCGAGATCCGCCCCGAGCGGCACCGCCCTGCCGCGTCGCCTCCATCGACACCACCCCGGTCAACGCCCCTCCGCTCCTCCCCGGTGCCGTTCGTTGCCGAACCCCCCATTCAGCGGCGCCCCGCCCGGCCCCCTCCCGCAGGCGCGCCGCCGGGATCACCCAGAGGATGCGAAAGAAGCCGTCGTCCGCCGTCCCACGGCCCGCGCACTCGGGAGGATCGCCGTGACCGTCAGTCTGGAGCAGTTGCGCCGCTGCCATTTCGCCGTCGATCTCGGGGCCGCCCGCACCCGGGTGTACGTGAAGGGCATGGGGCTCGTCGTCGACCAGCCGTCCGTCGCCGCGATGAACACGCGCACGGGTGCCCTGATCGCCGTGGGCGAGTTCGCGGAGAAGATGACGGGCCGTACCCCCGACTACATCCGCGTGGTCCGCCCGATCTCCGGCGGCACGGTGGTCGACATCGAGATGGCCCAGCGAATGCTGCGGCAGCTGCTCGGCGACCGGACCCGCCGCATGCTGCGCCGCAAACCCCGGCTGCGGGCCGCCGCCTGCACCCCGCACGACGCCGACCCGCTGGCGCAGCGGGCGACCATCGAGACGCTGGTGGGGCTCGGCGCGCGGCGGGTGGAGCTGGTCGACACGCTGATCGCCGCGGCCGTGGGGTGCGGGCTGCCGGTGGAGCGGCCGGAGGCGACCATGATCCTCATCTGCGGGGCGGCCGCCACCCAGGTGGCCGTCCTCTCCCTCGGGTCGATCGTGCGCGCGGAACGGATGCCCGTCGGCGGTGAGTCGGTGGACCACGCGATCGTGCAGCTGCTGCGCCACGAGCACGAACTGATGCTGCCGAGTCAGGCGGTACGGCCGTTGCAGCTGGCTCTCTCGGAGAACGGGCTCACCCCGCACGGGCCGACGTCCACGGAGATCCACGGCCGGGACGTGGCCACCGGCCTCGCCCGCAGCGTGCAGGTCGACACGGCGGCCGTCCGGGACGCCATCCAGACGCCCCTGACCGCCGTCCTGGACGGGATCGGCAAGGTGCTGCGGGACTGCCCGCCCGACCTGGTCGCCGATCTCGCCGACCGCGGGATGGTGATGGTCGGCGGGTCCGCGCTGCTCCCCGGCTTCGACCAGCTGCTGCGGCAGGCCACGGGGATGCCGGTGCACATCGCGGAGCGGCCGGACGTGTGCGCCGTCCAGGGCCTCGGGGAGATGCTGGAGGGCCGCATCGAGCCGCTGCTGCTCGGCCCGCGGTCCTGCTGAGGACCCCTCAACCGGCGTGACTCGCCGACCCGGTGCGTGCCGGGGCCGAGGCCGGCCCTGGGGCGCTGTTCGCTAGCATCCCTGAGCATGACAATGCGGGGGTACCGATTAGGTGTGGTGGCGGTGCTGGCGGCGCTCTGTGTCTCCGGTACGGGACGGCCGGAGGTCATCACTACGGCGTCGGACCTCGGCCCCCTCCCGGCCGACCGCTACGACTACACGCCGCAGGACTACCAGCGATCGCAGCGGGCGTCGGCGTTACTGGTCCGGCAGTGCATGGCGGAGCACGGCCACCCGGACTTCCCGCTCGACCCCCGCTACCCCACCGACCCCCTCGTCGCCACCGCGGTCGGCACCGACTACGGTGCCCTGGACCTCGACGACGCCCGCCGCTGGGGCTACGGCTGGGACCCGGCGAAGTCCCAGGCTCAGCGGCCGAAGGGCCGTCGCATGACCGACGCCGAGTACGCGGACTTCCCCGCCTGCAACGCGGAGGCGAGCCGACGGCTGCTGCGCGGCATCGACGTCAAACGGGACTGGCTCTACGCGGGTACGCGGGCGGTCGAGGTCGACAAGGCGGTCAAGCGCGACCCGCGCCTCCGGGCGGCGTGGGACGTGTGGTCCCGCTGTGTGGCGGACCAGGGGTTCACGCGCTATCCCGACCCCGGGGCGGCGTACACGGACACCGCCTGGCAGCGGGGCAGTGACGGCAACACCCGGCACACGGCGCGGGAGCGGGCCACCGCCGCCGCGGACGTCACCTGCAAGCGCCGCCACCATACGGCCGAGCTCTGGCACGCTGTCCGGGCACGGAAGCAGACCGCGGACATCTCCAGGCACCGCGACCGCTACACCGCCGGGCTGCGGGCGCTGCGGACGTACCGTGCCCACGTCGCCGAGGTGCTGCGGACGCTTGGGTAGAGCGGGGCACCGACGCATCACTGCAGTCCCGCGACTGTTCTCGGACAAGGAAGTCGGTGGGGAAGTCCGTGGGCGTGCGGCGCTGTCGGGCCGGTTTCCGTCAGCGTCGCCGCCAGAGGAGCGGCGCCCCGACCGCGAGCCACTACCCCCACACAGGACATCCGAGCTACTGTGGATGTCATGACGACGGCCTACGAGGACGTGCCCTTCAGCGAGCTGCTCCACCACCCCGCTGCCACCGCCCGACGCCTGGACGCGGTCCGCGCCCTGCGCCTGCGCCGACGCGACGCGGGCGACCTCGCCCTCATTCGCGCGGACCAGCTGGAGCAGGACTCCACCGTGGTCGACTTCACCGCCCGTCTGCTCGCCGGGCTGGTCCGCACCGAGAACACCGCCGCTCTGCGTCAAGCCCTGCCGGATGCTCTGCCCTGGTCGGTCTTCCTCCCCGATGACGACGTCGAGGCGATGCTCGGCGAACTGGTGGACACCGCTCGCGGGGCGGCTGCGCTCGAGAACCTTGCTCCCATCGCGCTGCTGCTGGCCCAGTGGCGGCACAGTGCCGAGATCTACGCCGACCCCGCCCTGCACACCCTCCTCACCCGCGAGCCAGAAGGCGATCTCGGACCTGTCCCCGCGTCTGAAGGCGAGACCGCCGAGTGAGCCCCAAACGCGGTGACCGGGCGGCTCCACCCCCGGTCGACGACGAGTTCGACCTGCGCTTCGCCAACACCGAGGCGGCCAACGGCTGGGACCACCTCTCCCGCCACGCGGCAGGCAACCTCCGCCGCGCCTTCGACAAGATCCGCTCCGGCCCACGCGCCACGGATGACCCCGAGCGCCACCACCGCCTCAAGGGCAAGCTCGGCTCCACGGTCTGGAAGGGACAGACGCTGGAGCGCTGGCAGTACGAGGTCACCGGCGGCGGCCGCATCTGGTACCTCGTCGACGACACCAACCGCACCGCCTGGATCACCTACGCAGGCACCGGACACCCCAAAGCCACCGACTGATCGCCCTCCGCCCGCCGCCCGCCATAACTCGGCGGATACGGTGCGCTTTTGGAGCCCTGTGCATGGAGCCATCGCCCGCAGCACTTCCCATGGGGACGCCCGTGTGAGCCCATGCGCCCCCTGCACGCCCGGCCTCGTTGATCTGGGCGGATGTCCAGCGGGCGCTGGAGCAGCGCCGCCAGGCGCAGTACACGGACATGGTGCGCGACCTGCCTGTGCTGATCGACGAGTCGGTGCAGGCAGTGCACACCAGCGCCGGGGAAGAGCAGCGGCTGTCTTACGAGTGCCTGGCGGAGGCATTCCGGTGTGTGTTCACCGTGGCGTGGAAGCTCGGTTTCCTCGATCTGGCCACCGTCGCGCTGGACCGACTCGCGTGGACCGCGCCGCGCGCCGACGAGCCGGGGCTGGCCGCGCTGCATGCCTTTCTGCGTGCGCAGACCACGTTGTCGTCGGGTCGGTACGACGTGGGTCTGCGGGTGGTCGATCGGGCTCTGCGGGACCTCGATGGCCAGGAGTCACGCCGCCCGGCGGGCGTCGAGGCGATGCGGGGCATGCTGCACCTGCGTGCCGCGACCATCGCGGGCCGGATGAAGGACAGGGACCACGCCGACGCCCGCCTGGCCGAGGCCCGTGCCCTTGCCCAGGCCACAGGCGAGTTGCCCGACTTCGGCGTCACCTGGGGACCGGTGAACGTCGGTGTGCATGCCGTGGCGATCGCCTCGGAGGCTGACGACTTCGGGCGCGCGATCGAACTCGCCGAGAACGTGCGCATTCCACGCGGCTGGACCCGTTCCCGGGCCGGTCACCACTGGATGGACCTCGGCCGGGCCCACGCGTGGGCGGGCCACCCGGACAGGGCACTGGACTGCCTGCACCAGGCCCGGCGCATCGCCCCGCAGCAGACCCGCTACCACCCGACCGTGCGGGAGACCGTACTGGCGCTGAAGCGGCGGGAGCGGGCGCGTAACGGCTCGTTGGCGCAGTACGCGGAGTGGGTCGGGATATAGCGGATCTCTGGCGGGTGGAGTTGCACCCTTCGGTGCAACCGCGGTGCATCACGGGTCGGCAGGCTGACGTCTCGTCAGAACCCCCGCGGCCGTGCGAACGGTCCGGGGGCATGGTCAACGCTGACAAGGAGCGTCGACACAGGCCGGAGCGGAGTGGATGGACACCGATCTCGTCTTCACTCGCCCGGACGGTCACCCCATCGAACCCGCCACCCTCAGCCGCCACTTCAACACCCTGCTCCGCCGCTCCCGCCTGCGGGCGATCCGGTTCCACGACCTGAGGCACTCGACCGCGAGACTCCTCCTGGAACAGGGCGTCGAACTCGTCGTGATCAAGGAGCTGTTGGGTCATGCCCACATCGGAGTGACCGCGACGGTTTACGCACACGTCCGACTCCGCCTCCAGCGTGACGCCATCGACCTCCTCCGCCGCGCCCTCGGCGAGCGCTCGGAGTCCGCCGGCCAACCCGACGACGGCGACGATCCGCCGGTTTGTGCAGCACCCGTCCGCTGACGTTGCCGTCTACTACTGCCGTCAGACACCACAGCGGCCCCACCAGAGGCAAATACGGTGGGGCCGCTGTGGTGTCTTCATGACTCTATTTACCCCAGGTGAATCTCGCTCCGATTCAGATCCAGCAAGTCCGGATCCTGCTCAGCAAGCTTCGACTCAAAGGCGGACCAACCAGCCTCCGCCGCGAACGCAGCCTCGGCCCTTCCAATTGGAACCATCCAGACCATCACCGCCCGCTTTCCGGACTCTAGATCAACAGCCGGAAATGCTTCGTCATAATAGACCGGAATTGCCGCATAAAAGGCCTCCATGGAACTCCCGGAAATCACTGACCCCCGGGGCCCAATGACATCTCCTCGCAAAATTGCCTCGCCGCGCTCAAGCAAGCCCACGGCGAGCTGATGAACCAGCGCAGGAAACATCCCGGAAGCAATTTCCGAGTGAACTGAAAGTATTAGCTCTTGGTGGATTCCACGACCCGAGGTGCGAGACGTCAGGGCGTATTTACTGAGTCCGATTGTGGCATAGGTCACCACGCCGGAGAGCTCGCCATCCTGGAAGCGTCCAACCTGGAAGGGCATAGGGTTCGACTCGGAGTCGACCGACCAGCCCTCGACCATCCGCCCGAGCCGACTCTCCATGTGCTCAATGAGCTTCACTTGCTAACCAAACCTAGAATCGTCATTTCCACCCCCGCGGTTACAGGGTATGCATTCAAGGCCTGTGCCCTCCTGGTAATTGTCGAGCACTTCCTCACGGGAAACACCAGGATCGAACTGCCGATTAGTCCAGGACGGGTTATGACTCACATCCCAGTCCCGTGTTACATCAGGCGTTCGCGGTGCAACCAATACCTCCCCCGCGCAGCTCGGCCCTTGTGTCGGGCATAGCCGTCCCGCATTGGGTCCAACTTCCGCATTGTCCCAGGCGTCATCCTCTGTGGCAACACGAAAGCTCCCGCGGCTTGTAGTTTGCCCGGTCTCATTCGTGCCACGCAACATTCCATCGCTATCCAGTTGCCCGGCCTGCAGTCGATCAGGATTCGGAGCAAACCGTCCTGCTCCAGGCTGCCCCGCAGGTATGCGACACGAGGCATCCGTATTGTGAACCAAGATCGGAACGCCGCCCGCCACCACATAGTACGTGTGCTATGCGACCCCTCTATACCTGCGTTTTTGCAGGTCAAGCGGTGTTCGGTGACCCGCTGAGGTACGCGTTCGGCCGGGGTTGTTCGTGGTTGTTGCCGTCACTACTGCCGTCAAGGGTCTAGACCACTTGTCTGGCGGGACCTCCGCGGTTCGGCGGGCGGTCACCGGGGCGACCCTCAGCAGGCGTGCGGCCCACTGGTGCGTCGGTCAGCCTCGCAACACGAGTGCCGGGGGCGGGAGTGGTCGGTCGACTCTCCGCCGGAGGCGACGCCAGCCACCGCCCCGGTGAGCCCGGCGACGGACGAGAAGGGTCGGCCCCCTGGGTCGGCCCTCTTCCCGTTGGATAGCCCGTTGGGATATCCAACGGAACAATTTGCTGCGCCAGCAGCCAGTTTCTGGTCAGCCTGGTCACGGGCCGCTGCCTCGTCTGAGAGCCGGGTCCGGCTGCGTCAGCGGTGAGCGGCTACTCCGCACCGAGGATGCGCAGGCCGTGGTGGGCTCGGAAGTCCTCGTAGTCCTTGAGGTTGAGCGTGGCCAGCGGCAGGTCGTAGGTGAGGGCACAGGCCGCGATCCACATGTCGTTGATCGGGCGTGGGCGTCCGCGCTGGATGCCCGCGGCTGACAGGCGGCCCCAGGTGGCGGCGACGGCTTCGTCGCCGGGCAGGACCGGGATGCCGGAGAGCCAGTCGGCGAGCTCCTGGCGGCTGCGGTCGCCCCAGTGGCGGATCTCGGTCCACTTGGTCAGTTCGCCGAAGGTGACGAAGGTGATCAGCGGCTTGCGGCCGATCAGCCTGGTGGCGACCGGGCCGGTGAGCTTGCGCTTGTGGGACAGCGAGGCGACGTCGGTGTCGAGGATGACGGGTTGCACGGCGGCGGCTCAGGCGACGTCGCGGTGGCGCTCGGCGTACGTGAAGGCCAGGAACTCTTCCAGTTCCTCGTCCGACTCGAAGGTGTCGGCGGCGAGGTCGTCCAGGGACCGAATCGGCTGGGTGTTCTTCGCGGCCAGCAGCTCCTCGACCGAAACGCGGGGCCGAAGCGGCGGGTAGCCGGAGTACTCCGCGTCGGGTGTGCTCATCGGGGACCTCCACCAGGGACGGCATGTAACTACCGAGACCAGCATACGAGGGCCAACTCGCGCTGACACCGGGCTTCACCCCACGGAGCCGATCTCCGAACGTGCGTGCGCCGGCCCTCGAAGGTGCCGGCGGGATCTTGGGCCGCTGGCCTGCCTGGGGTGGGGTCGGGTAGGGGCAGGTGTCCGGGGCCGGGTGGGGAGGGATCGGCCGATGCTGGGGCGCTGGGAGCTTCGCTCCCCGCCCAAGGCGACGCCGGCCACCGCCCTCGGTGAGCCCGGTGACGGACGTCAAGGGTCGGCCCCCTGGCTGGCCCTGTGCCTGCGATCCGGCCGTAGGACGGTCGTAGGCGACAACTTGCTCTGCCAGGAGCCCGACTCCGGTCAGCCCAGCGAGCTGGCCCGTTGCCGCTCCCGCCGCCCGACCGCCCCCGGCGGCTCGCCCTCCAGTAGCGCCTGATCCCAGGCAGTGAACGGCGGGTCTGTCGGCGACGGCGGCCAGCCCTGGCGGGCGGGGCCCGCCTTGAACCTCGCAGAGAAAATCTGAACGCACGTTCCTCGCGCCGCCTGGGGCGGCGATTCAGCGGCTTCGCTCGGTGCCGCCCGCTTCCAGGGCTTCGACGCGGGCGCGGAGGTCGGCGAGCTGCTCGACGGCCTCGGACAGTGCCCGCTCCAGTGCCTCGACGCGGGCCGCCGTCCCGCCTGCGGGCCCGGTCTTCCCCTCCGGTTGATCGAGGTCATCACTGTCAGCGTGGCGGGCGACGAAGGCGCCCTTGCCGGGGCGCGAGACAGCCCAGCCGTCCTGTTTCAGCAGGCCCATGGCCTTCTGCACGGTCAGGCTGGAGGCCCCGAACTCCCGCATCAACGTGGTCTGCGTCGGCAGCGCGTCCCCCGGCTTCAGCCCGCCGGAGCGGATCTGCTCTCGCAGGGTCTCGGCGATGACCTCGAACGTCAACGGCACTCCGCCGCCCGCCGGCCTGCGCCCGCGCCGCGTCGTCATCACGCCCGCCACCCCTGCTTTCCGTGCCCTCTACCAGCAGATTCCGGCCCGTCCAAACCGGGAGACCGGCCTCACACTACCCGCGTCCCGCCACCCACAGAAAGGAATGAGGAGGGATGCACTTGAATGCGCACGTGGAGCGATGTTAACGTCACGCACCCGCCGGTGATCACCACCGCGCCCCCGCCGACCAGACCCCGCCGGTCCCGGCGTCCGCGCCCACCTACGAGGCGCCCGTTCTCCTGTGAGCCGATCGCTTCGGCCTGCCCGCGCACGCCGTGCCGCCCCTCCTCACGTTCCGCCTTCCGCCGAAAGGCTCATCCGCGCATGTCCGCACAGCTCCAATTCCCTTGCTGCACAACCGCTCCCGCTCGCACGCGTCCGTCATCGGCGTTCACCACGCCGACCGGCCCGGCGAACGCCACCGACTCGGCACCGTTGGGCGGTCGGCGCTGGAGCGCCGGGCCAGGCTGACCGGCAGGCTGGCGAAACTCTCCGCCACCGGCCACCTCGCACCACTGGCACGCCAGATCAGCACCCTCGGCGGCTGCGCCCGCCCAGTCCGCCTCACCGGACAGCGCACCCGCATCCACAGCACGACGGGCCAGGTCCTCGACCACCTCGACTCGCGGCACCTCCCCGCGGGTGAGCTCCTGGTCCGCTGCGGCAACCGTCGCGCCACCCGCTGCCCGGCCTGCTCCACCGTCTACCGCTACGACACCTACCAGCTCATCGCCGCCGGACTGCGCGGCGGCAAGACCGTCCCCACCAGCGTCGCCGCACACCCCCGCGTCTTCGCCACCCTCACCGCCCCCGGCTTCGGCCCCGTCCACAACCAGCCCGACACCGGCCACTGCCACTGCGGTGCCCGGCACCCCGACGGCGACCCGCTCCTCGGCACCCCGCTCGACCCCAAGCGCTACGACTACGCGGGCGCGGTGCTGTGGAACGCGCATGCCCCCGCCCTGTGGGCGCGCTTCACCACCCACCTGCGCCGCGAGATCGCCAAAGCCGCGGGACTCACCCAGCGCACCCTGCGGCACCACGCCACCCTCTCCTACGCCAAGGTCGCCGAGTACCAAAAACGCGGCCAGGTCCACTTCCACGCCGTCATCCGCCTCGACGGACCCACCGGCCCCACCAGCACCCCGCCCGCCTGGGCCACCACCCAGCTCCTCGACCACGCCGTACGCGCCGCCGCCACACGCACCCGCGTCCTGCACGAAGGCCAGTCGCGGCACTCCGCCGGGGACGCACTCCGAGCCCAGGACGCTGATCGGGAACGGCGGTTGATGTTCCGGTTCGGGCGGCAGATCGACGTCCGGCCGATACGCGGCACGGACTTCACCGGCGACGCACCGGTCACCGACCGACACGTCGCCGCCTACATCGCCAAGTACGCCACCAAGGGCGCCGAGACCACCACCGGCACCCTCGACCGCCGCCTCCGACTCCTCGCCGAACTCGCCCAGTACGACATCACCGACCACGCCCGCCGCATGATCCACACCGCCTGGCACCTCGCCGCCCGTCCCCAGCACGCCCACCTCCGCCTGCGGCAATGGGCCCACATGCTCGGCTTCCGAGGCCACTTCTCCACCCGCACCCGCCACTACTCCACCACCCTCGCCCACCTCCGCGCCGAACGCACCGCCTGGCGCACCCGCCAAGCTGACGCGGCTGCTCCGGCCCCGGTCGGCCCGCGCGCCGGGCAGACGAACGTCGGCAGCAACATGTCCACCGGCGGGCAGCCGGTCACTGACCGGCACGGTGACCGCGACGACCGCAGTGACCTGACCGCCGGTCACCGAGCCGGTCACTGCGCCGACACAGCCGGTCAGCGCGGCAGCGCGGACACAACCCTCGTCATCTCGCACTGGCAGTACGCCGGAACCGGCCTCCTACCCGAACTCGCCCACCTCGCCGACCTCCTGGAAGCCAAGCGGGCTACCCGGCCCGACGGACATCGACCGAATGGCCCCGGTCACTCCGACCGTCACCGACCTGGTCACCCCGGTCGCCAGCCCGGCGCGGACCGGACGGGAGCCGTCGCGTGACCGTCGGCACCGAACTCCTCACCGTTCCCCAGGTCATGGAGCGCCTCCAACTCGGACGCACCGCTGTCTACGACCTGCTGCGCACCCACCAGCTCCCCTCCCTCACCCTCGGCCGAGCCCGCCGCATCCCCGCTCACGCCCTCGACCACCTCGTCCGCACCCGACTCGAACAGGAAGCCGCCTGATGACCAACCCCCGCCCCGCATCCCGCCGCAGCCGTGCTAACGGCGACGGCACCATCTACCAGCGCAAGGACGGCCGCTGGGAAGCCGCCGGCTACGTCCTCGCCCCCGGCGGCACCCGCAAGCGCATCCGCGTCTACGGCACCACTCGCAAGGAAGCGGCCGACAAGCTCACCGAAGCCGCCGCCGCCAGTAACCGCGGCCTGCCCGCGCGCGTCAGCGACACCACTGTCGCCCAGTACCTCACCTACTGGCTCGACACCGTCGCGGTCCACCGGCTGCGGGCCACGACGCACGCCCGCTACACCGCTGTCGCCCGCCTCCACATCCTGCCCGCACTCGGCCACAAGAAGCTCCACCGGCTCACCATCGCCGACGTGCGCGCCTGGTTGGACCAGCTCCGCGCCGCCTGTCAATGCTGCGCACGCGGCACCGACGCCGCCCGACGCCCCGACCCCAAGCACCCGAACCAGCAGCCCCGCTGCTGCGCGATCGGCCAGTGCTGCGACAAGCGCCTCTCCCCGCGCACCCTCCAGTACGTCCACGCCGTCCTCAACTCCGCACTCCAGCAAGCCGTCCGCGACGAACGCGTCGAACGCAACGTCACGCGACACGTCCAGGTCGGCCAGATACGCCACCGCCGCTTCGAACCCCTCACCGCCGCCGAAGCCCGCCGCTTCCTGCAGGTAGCACGAACTGACCGGCTCCACGCGCTGTGGGAACTCGCCCTGCGCACTGGCCTGCGGCGCGGCGAACTCCTGGGCCTGACCTGGGATGACCTCGCCACCGAAAGCCGCACCCTAAAAGTCCGCCGCACCCTCCAGAACGCCCCCAACGGCGGCACCGCCCTCTACCCCACCAAAACCCGCGCCGCCGAACGCCGCATCGCCCTCCCCGCCGCCTGCCTCACCGCCCTCAGCAGGCACCGCCGAACCCAGGACACCGAACGCCAAGCCGCCGGGGATGCCTGGGCAGAGCGGAACCTGATCTTTGCCGCCCTCACCGGCGGCCCGCTCGATCCCGGCGGCGTCACTCAACGATTCCGAACCTTGTTGGGAAGGGCTGGACTTCGCCGAACTCGCTTCCACGATCTACGGCACACGTGCGCCACCCTCCTCCTGGAGCAGGGCGTCGAGCTGGTCACGATCAAGGAACTCCTCGGCCACGCCCACATCGCGGTCACCGCCGAGGTCTATGCACACGTCCGACTTCGCCTCCAGCACCAGGCCATCGAAGCCCTCGGCCATGCCTTGGAAGACGGCAACGACCCCGACGCCCCCCTCGCCGTAACCCCTTCCCGCTGACCTCGACCGCCCGAGCACCACGGAGCCCCGCACCGTCACCACGGTGCGGGGCTCTTCCGTTCGCCGCCGTTGCCGTCAGCGCTGCCGTCAGGGCAGCCGCGAAGCCCCACCGGAAAGCAAATCCAGCGAGACCTCGGCAGCATTACCCGGCGATTTTCGAGTGGGCGACATCGAGTGCCCAGCGCATGAATTCGGCAGAGACATTCTGAATCCTGGGGCTAATGCTCACTGAGGCTTCCTCCCAGCCGCCGTCACCAGAAACGGTGACAGCGAGGAGTGAGCCGAGAGCACTTCTTTCAGGGTCAACGAATTCGATCACCCGCTCATCCGATGTCACGTCATCGAAGTCAATGACGTCGAATTCCTTTCCCTGAAATGAATCTCTTGACATCTCACACCTCCTGTCAGTCGAGGAACCCGGAGAAGGCCCCTGACTGGGAGAACCTCGCGCCCAGACCGCTCGGCAACCGGATATCCACCGTGTCCTGCCATTGGCCACCAATACGGCCGTATCCTGGAGACGAGACCGAGTCCGGGTTCGTCAGGATCTCATCGAGCATGTCCTGACCCGCCGCGTTCCAGCCCGCCGGATTCTGCTTCCCGGCAGGAAGAGGCCAGCCATTCGGATTTCCATTCCTTCCCGCATGCTTTGCCAGCGCACGACCGGCAAGCGTGTACTCACCCCGCTTGTCAGAAGGATCAATCTTGGCGCCAGACTGCGATGCTGCATCAACGTCGATATTGCAGTTATGAACCAAGATCGGCGTCGTACCGGCGAGTACATAGTACGTGTGGAGTTGCTGAACAGTGAGGTTCCAGCGGTCCGCTATGCCAGGTGTGGCTCTGGTCGCGACGACGTAGACGTGGCCGTTTGTGTCTGTGTTGAGAGCGTCGCCAGGCTGGAGTTGGCCAGCAGGGACCCATGTATGGGTGCTGTCGTCCCAGAAGGGGTGGTTGGCGGTGGTGTGAAGGGTGGAAGTGTGGCCGTCCTTGGCGCGGATGGTGACATCGAGCAGGTCGTGGTCGTGGTTGATCCATACGTGCTGGACCGTGCGGACGCCTCGGTGTTTGCCTGTCTTGGGGTCTGCGGCTTCGACCTTGTCTCCGGCCTTGATCTTCCCGATGGGCTTGGTCTTGCCCTTCTCCAGGAGGACGGGCGTGTCGGGGCTGAAGCTGCAGCGGTCAGCGGCGCTCAGTTCTCCTTCCTCGGCCTCGCCGCCACCAAAGATGGCGAGTGCGCCACTGGCCATGAAACCGCCGGCGTCGTACGAATGGGAGGATGTGTTCACGCCCAGGTGTGAGACGGCGGATTGGTAGGCTCCGGTGGCTGCGCCGCAGGAGATACCGAAGGTGCAGGTGGGGCTAAGGGCGTCGGCGGCGCTGACAAGGGAGTTGATGGCGCCCGCGAGGGCATCCGTCACTGAGACGGCCCGCACAGGCTTGTAGCGCTCGTTCCTGTTGATCTGCTTCTCGATGGCCCCGTAACGCGTAGCCGTGCCCATGGAGCCGTATGTGGGTGTGTTCTCGTAGTACCGGGTTTGGGCCTGCGGAGAGGTGTATTCGGTGGTGTGCCGGGTGATAACCCCGCCGTGGCAGTTGTAAAGGGTGCCGCACTCCTCGCTTCTCTCCCCGGTGGGATCGCTGTTGGAGATGGGGTTGTCGGCGCCATAGGTGTAGCCGTTGAGTTCCTGGGAGCTGGCTGCCTCGAAGAGGGAGTCGAGGCTGATGAAGCGGCCGAGGGTGGGGTCGTATTCGCGGGCGCCTATGTGGGTGAGGGCGGTGGTGGTGTCGGTGGTTTTGTTGAGGAAGGTGCGGTTGTCGGCCCAGGTGGTGGTGGTGCCGCGGGGATTGCCGTAGGGGTCGAATTGGCGCCAGGTGGGGGTCTGCGCGGTGTAGTCGAGGTAGAGGCTGTTGGTGCCGTGCTGGTCGGCGGCGAGTTCGAAGCCGTAGTTGGTGCCGGTGCCGGTGCGGACGATCGTGGCGCCGCCGGGGGCTGTGTAGTAGCGGACGCCGGTGGCGGTGCCGGCGGCGTCGTTGAGGGTGATCTGTTCGCTGCCGAGATACAGGGTGGTGGTGCTGGGGTCGACCTGAAGGAGGAGGTCGCCGTCGGCGTCGTAGATGTAGTTGGTGGCGGTGCCGGTGGTGCTGTTGGAGACGCTGGTCAGCTGTTCGGCGTTGTTCCAGATGAGGGTCTGGTTGCCTGTGTTGGTGTTGCGGGTTTTGGTGTTGCCAGCGCTGTCGTAGGTGTAGCTGGTCGAGCTGGTCGAGCCGCCGGTGTTGGTGGTGCCGGTCATGGTGTTGGGCTGGCTGCTGGACCAGACACCGGTGGTGAGGGTGTCGCTGCCGGTGCCGGATACGGTGTGCTGGGTCTGGGTGAGCCGGTTGCCGATTTCGTCGTAGGACCAGCTGGTCCAGTACGTGCCGCCGGTGATGCCGTCGCCGACAGTGCTGTGGTCACTGCTGGTGGGCGTGACAGTGCAGGTGTCGGTTGCTGTCGAGGCGGTAGTCCATGCAGCGGTGAGGCGGTCGAGGGGGTCGTAGTTATAGCACTGGGTCTCGGCCGTGGTGCTGGAGCCGGAGCGGGTTTCGCTCTGGCGGGTGATGTTGCCTGACAGGTCGTACTTGTACGCAGTCTCATCGACGCTGGCGGGTGTGGTCGTGGAGCGGGTCGCGAGCTGGTCGGCCAGCTCCCCCGTGTGGGCGTCATAGCCGTCGGTGACGGTGGCGTACGAACTGGAGGAACCGAGCTGGACCTGGGCCACTTGGTTGTAGGCGCTGTAGGCGGTGCTCTGAACGTAGCTGTAGGCGGTGGTGGCCAGTGCGTTTGGTTCGTCGTCGTTGTTGTAGCCGTGGGTGATGGTCTCGGCGGGCAGTCCGCCACCGAGGGCATAGGTGTCGGTCCACAGCAGGCCGTTGACGCTGGTGTAGGAGTGGGTGATCTTCCACGTCTTGCCCAGGACGCTGCCCTGGGCGGCTGAGGGGATGATGGTCTCTTCGCCCAGGGACTCGCCGAAGACGTTGAAGTTGACAGCCTGCCGCGTGTAGGCGTAGCCACCGCTGTAGGAGGTCGCCGTCGTCACGTGCCCGACCGGGTAGGTCATGCCGGTGATGGCGGTGTTGGCGTTGTCGTAGACCCAGGCTGCAGTCTGGTTGCCAGGGGAACTGGTGGAGGCGTAGGCGGCCTGGTCGGCGGTGGCGGCGGCGTACTGGCCGGTCCTACGGTCGAGGGCGTCGTAGGTGTAGGAGACGTACAGGCCGCGGGAATCCTGCGCCTGGAGCAGGTTGCCGTCGCCGTCGTACGTCATGTCGGAGGTCTTGCCGGCCGTGGGGTCGGTCTTGGAGACGACTTCTCCGGCCAGGTCGTAGGTGCTGGTCCAGACCTGGTTCTTGGCATCCGTGGTGGTGGACTGCCGGCCATGGCCGTCGTAGCCGTAGGTGGTGGCCGTGGTGGCGCCACCGGTCAGGTAGAAGATGCCGGTGGCAGCGTTCAGCGGGGTGGTCAGCGTGGGTGCGGTGGTGTACTCGTCGAGTTCGCTGGTACGCCCGAGCGGGTCGGTGCGGGTGGTCCTGGTGACCCCGCCGTCGGGCGGGACGACGGTGGTTGCGTCGCCGTTGTAGACGGTCGTCGTGGTCGTGACGACCGACCCGTTCTTCTCGGAGATGTCGTAGATCTGCCGGCCGAGACCGTCGTAGGTGAAGACGTCCTGGACAGGGACTTGGTTGTCGGCCACCGACTTCAGGGACAGCGTGGGGGTGGTGGTGGAGTCCCAGTAGCCGGTGTTCTTTTTCGCGGTCCAGCCGCGGGAGTCGTAGAGGGTGTCGTCGATGAGACGGCCGCCCTGGGGGGTGTAGGTCTGGGTCTGGCGCATGCGGCCGAGGGAGTCCGCGATGCCCACCGAGGTGAGGTAGCCGCTGTTGTCATTGAGGGTGTTGGTGACCACGCCTGACAGGGAGCCGTTGGACAGCGTGTACGTGTAGGTGAGGTTGGCTAGCGCGGTGGTGGCGCGGGAGTTCTTCCACACCGATGTGGTCCGGCCCAGCGCGTCGTACTGGGCGGTGGTCACCACATGATTGGCGTCCGTGCTCGTGAGCGTGAGCCCGCGCTCCGTGTCCAGCGTGGAACTGGTGGTGTGGGCGATCCCGCTCACCGTGGGTGCTGTGACGCTCTGTCCGGTGGTCAGGTAGGCGGAGTTGACCGTGTAGCCGGTCGTGGTGGTGTTGCCGTTGCCGTTGGTGGTGCTGGCCAGGCGGTGGTAGGTGCTGTCGTAGGTGTTCTTCGCGCTGGTCCGCCAGGTGAAGGCGCCCGAGCCGTAGTCAGTGGCGTTGCGGGTCATGGTGACCAGGCCCATGGTCGGGGCGGCGGCCTGTGGGAATGCGGTGGAGAAGGTGGGGTCGTCGTAGAAGGTCCGGGTGGCGGAGACGACCTGGTCCGGCCGGTTGACGCTGGACGGTGCGCCAAGAGTGTTCAGTCCGCTGGGGACAGAAGTGACGGACCCTTCGGTGAAGCCGGAGCAGGCGACGGAGTCTGCTTCGGTGCCGGAGACCAGGCCGACGAGGTTGGCGCTGGTGTTGGCCGGAGCGTAGGTGGTGGCGGTGCACCGGTCGTAGTCGGTGTTGGCCGGCACGGTATGCGTGTAGGTGTAGGTCGGCAGGCCGAAGTCGTCGTCGCTGCGGGTGGCGTCGTAGGTTGTGTCGGTCTCGTTGTAGCGCCAGCTGGTGCTGCCCTTGTCGGTCAGCCGCTGCCGGGTCCACACCTCGGCGGTGCCGGTCGCGTTGGCGGTCAGATCCGGCAGCCCGGACCGGGTGCGGGTCGCGGTGGCCGCGGAGATCCAGTACGAGGTGATCGTGGAGTGGTCGACGCCGCCACCGTTGCCGAGGTAGGAGGTGGACTCCAGGATGCTGCCCGCGAGTTGGGGGGAGTCGGTGTGACTGCCGCCCTGGGAGTCGGTCAGCGGCACACTGCGGGTCTTCGTGGACGAGAGCCAGTCGCCGTCCATGCCCTGGTAGTAGGAGTCGACCTGCTTTGTCTGGGCGTCGCCGGAGCCGTTGCCGGTGGTGGTGGTCACCTGCTGGTAGCCGCGCCACTGCCCGTAGGTGCGGTACTTGGCCTTGGTGGTCTCGTCGTCGTCGTAGTGCCAGGCCGCACCGCTGTAGGAGTAGTCGGTCTCCTTGGTCGCCGAGCCGCCGGTGGTGTCGGTCTCCAGGACCTCCTGGACCGCGTACTTGTTGAACCAGTCCAGCATCGGGCTGATGTAGCCGCTGGGCGTCCAGTACTCCGGGAAGCACGAGGCGGTGTTCGAGGAAGGGGTGGCCGAGGTCGAGCAGGCGGTCGGCAGCGCGTAGGAGACGCCAGTCACGCCGCCCAGTTCGTTGGTGATCGCGGTGATGCGGTAGCGGAACAGGCCCGGATAGGTGGAGGTACTCACCCGGTTCTCCAGAGCCGAGCCGGTGAACTTCACCGCAGGCATAGTGATCTGCGAAGTCGAGCCACCCGCGGTGGTGTCCGAACCGGTGCGCTGCACTGAGGACAGCCACAGCGTCGCGCTGGTCGCATCCCCGGTGGAGGGCTCCGTTTGCGTCAGCGTGTAGGAGTCGACCGTGACGTACGCGCTGGAGGAGACCGAATACTGTTGGGCTGTGATGGAGGTCAGGCGGGCAGTGGAGAAGAACGACGGTGCGTAGGCACTGCAAGTGGCCCCGGAGGCGCAGATGAGGTCGAACGGGACGTCAGGGTAGTAGGAGGCGTTGGAAGAGGTCTCCGCGCTGCCGCAGTTGGTGCTGGTGGAGGTGCAGCGCACCGATGTGCCGTACACGATCTTGTCGGGGACGGTGCCGTAGGGGCCGGTGGCGGTGGTGAAGCCGTAGTCAATGTGCGCGAGGTAGGAGTCGCGGACGTACTTGACTTCGGAGTCGCCGTTGTGGGCGCCGTAGTAGTTGGTGTCCTGCGTGTAGTAGTACGCCATCGCGTCGCCGGTAGCCGTGGTGACGTAGTCCAGGTGCCACTTGTAGGCCATGGTGCAGTAGCTGCTGGTGGCCGTGGAGTTGTAGCAGGGATCCGTGGAGTGGGCGGCGTACACGCGCTCGGAATCCACCGAGTTCGTCGTGTCCTTGCCGGACACCCAGCCGGGCAGTTCGTTACGGCCGAAGTAGTACTTGGTGCCGTCCCGCTCGGTGATCACCCAGTACGACGTGTCGTACGTGCCGGAGCCGTTCGCCGAGCCGGTCACCTTCGTGACCGTCTCGCCGTTGTCGTCGGCCAGCTTGAAGGTGGAGGAGTTCTTGTCGTAGACGATCGACGTCGACGACCCGTTCAGAGACATGGTCAGGACGGGCCCGTCGTAGCACTCGTCCGAGGTGGTCACCGAGCCGGCGCTGCCCTCAGGGGAGTCAGAGCAAGGTGTGAACTCCTGGGCAACAAACGAATCCTGGGTGGTCCAGCCGTCGCCCACCCAGGATGACTGTGCCTGGGTGTTGGCCGTCTTCCCGTCGACGCTGCCGGAGTCGTAGGACAGCGACGCGTCCGGTGCCAGTGACGTGGACGCTGCCGGAGAATCCACCTTGTAGGTATAGGTGAAGTCACCTGAGGAGCCGGACTGTCCCCAGGAACCCGCAGACGACAGAGTAGAGGCGTAATTGCCTCCGGCCCCGCCTTCCTGTCCGGTCGAATCGGTGGCCGCAATCACCGTTGCGGCACCGGACGTCGAAGCCGCCTGGGCTGTGGCAGATTCGGAGACCTCACCGGTGTAGACAGCCGACTTCGCCGCCCCGGACGCGGTGTGGACGGCGCTGGTAGCGCTCTTCACCGAGGCGGTGCCGACGAGGGTTACCTCTGCGGAGACGGCGGTTTTTTTAGGGTCGTTGTGGGATGCCAGTGGTGTCTGCTTGCGGCACTTGGCCAGTTGCGGAGTGGTCAGCGCGCACGCGGGCAGTTCCACCAGCCTCAGCCGGGATGCGTAGTTGCCGCCCACTGCTTCACGGAAGGCGCTGTAGTCCAGCCCTACCTTCACCCGGCTGGAACTGGCCGTCGTACTTTTTGTGCTCTGTGTTGCGGCCAGAGACCAGAGGAGGCCAGAGATACCCAGCCGCTTGGACAGCGACCGCGAGCGCACCGAGACCGCAAGCGTCGTTGGACCCGCGTAGGCGCCCTTGCGTGGAGCCACGGCTTGCGCCCATACGGGTGTCCCTGACGCGGTGGCCTTGGAGCCGGTGGCCGCCGCATGCTTGGGCGCGGCAAGCCGCAAATGCCCTGCCTTGGCAGCCGGCCAAGCCGTCCGGGTCGGCACAACGGTGTGGCGAGTGACGCTGGAGAGATGCACATTCTTGTGCGGTACAGGCTTCAGCCCGGTGACCGAACGGCCAAGGTCCGCCTTCGGTTTCGCCGCCTTTGTGGCAGCCGTCGTGCTGGAGAGGGTCAGCGCGGTCGCCGTCGACCCGAAGGCCAGAGTCAGGCACAGGCACCAGGCCAGTACCGCAGCACATCCCACCAGAAGCCTGCCGACCGTGCGCCGGTAACGCGCCTGTACTGCCCTGCTGCTTCCGCGCACACGTCTGCCGGACACGGCTCCCCCTCGTCATGACGACATGCCGAAATATCGAACACTCACCGCTGGCCCAATAGCCGCCTCAGTGATCGTTCGCCCGATGGCAAGAAATACATGAAGGTTCAATGCAGATGAATAAGGAGTCGGAAAAAAACCGCGCCAAGAAGATTGACAATCTTCATCACAAGCGGACATCTGCGGCATGTGAATGTGGTGATCTGGGTCACAAACTTCCACTCCAAGGGCCGCGCCCCCTTACGTTGTCGCAGCCCAGCCGCCGCCATCGCCAAGTCCTGGACGCCGCACACAACTGATCGCCCGTCGCGATGCAATCCTAGAGAAAGCAAGGCGCCTTTGCGAAAAATTGACACACGTTCAGGATTGATCGACGTCGACTGAGGGCAGTTAGACCGGATTTTCATCAGGAAAATACCTGGGGGAAAGAAAGTGCAAAAGAATTCACGGGCTTCTCTGCCTCGATCGTGGGCGAGCCTCACATTCGTCAGCGCGATCGCTGTGGCGATCTGTGGCACCGTGGGCCTTCCCAGCCTCGCCCATGCGGCCACTACACCTCACGCCAGCACGACCACCCGGACGCCAGCCGGTGCTTCCTCCGGGTTGGGGGAGGCTGAAGCCCTGTCCAAGGCCCGGGCAACCGGCAAGCCGGTCCAGGCGACGGCCGATACCACAGACTCCTCTACCCTCACCGCGAACCCGAACGGCACACTGACGCTCAGACAGACGCTCGCCCCGGTGCGCAAACGGGTCCACGGCAGATGGAAGAAGCTCGATCCCACGCTCGTGCGTCACGCGGACGGCACCGTCTCCCCCAGAGTGTCGACCAGCGCCCTGGCACTCTCCGATGGCAATACGGACGGCCCTCTGGCGACCATGCGGGCCGGGAGCGGCTCCCTGGCCGTCTCCCTCCCGCCGGCCTTCACCCTGCACACGCCTGCCCTGTCGGGACCCATGGCGACGTACCACAACGTCCTGCCCGGCGTGGATCTCGCGGTCACCGCACAGGACACCGGCGGGTTCAGCGAGGTCTTGGTCGTCAAGAACGCCACCGCCGCAGCGAACCCCGCACTGACCAGCCTGAACCTCTCCGCCAAGGCCACGGGCGTGACCCTGGCCAGTGACGCGGCCGGTGACATCGCCGCCAAGAACCGCAAGGGGCAGACCCTGTTCTCGGCCAGCGCCCCCACCATGTGGGACTCCAGCCGGCCTGCCGCGAACACTCCGAAGACGATTGACCCGCGCACCGGGCAGACCGTAGACCGTCGTAGTGGCGTCCCCCTTGCTTCCAGCCCGGTTTCGCCGGGCGACGCCGCTCGCAAGGCGAGCCTGAAGGCCGCCTACCACCGGGGACACATCAGCCTTTCTCCCGCGCGCAGCCTGCTGAGAGGCAAGGGCACCGTCTACCCGGTCTACATCGACCCCACCTTCATTCCCTCGGGTCAGACCGACACCGTCCAGGCGTGGGCGTTCGTCGACAGCGAGTGGCCTGACACCTCGTTCTACAAGCCCGCGGCGTCCACTCCCGGCCCCCTGCATGTCGGCTACACCGACTGGACCTCCGATGTGTCCACCAACCGGGCTTATTTCCAGACCAGCATCCACAGCAGCGTCTGGGGCGCGGACGACATCATCTCCTCCGAGATCTCCTTCTACGAGAACTGGTCGGCCTCCTGCACCAAGGAGGAAATCGACCTCTACGGGACCAACGCGATCTCTTCCAGCACGACGTGGAACAACCAGCCCACACACCTCAAGCTCGGTGAACTCGGCAGCCAGACTGTCGCCCACGGCTGGTCCACCGACTGCGGCCCTGCAGACGTCACCTTCGACATCCGCACGCTCATGGAGCAAGCCGCTGCCAACAAGTGGTCGAAGGCCACCTTCGAGTTGAAGGCTGCCGACGAATCCAACGACCTGGCCTGGAAGCAGTTCAGCAAGCAGGCCACCATCACCACCACCTACGACCACACCCCCAACGTCCCCACCTCACTGACCACCAGCCCGAGCACCAGCTGCACCGCCGCAACTCCTACCTCGCTGGGCCTGGGGGACGTCACTCTGCGTGCCGGGGTGTCCGACCCGGACGGCACCACCAGTCCGCTCGCCGCCAACTTCACCCTGAAGAACATGGCAAGCGGCACGACCTACACCCGGGCGGTCGACTCCGCCAGCGGCACTACCGCAAGCACTCTCTACTCCCACACCAGCACGTCCGGGCCCTTTCAGGCACTCACCGCGAAGACCGAGTTCGCTTGGTACCTCACCGTCACCGACCACGACCTGACGAGCAGCCAGTCGAAGATCTGCCACTTCTACTACGACCCCACCGCCCCCGGGGCCCCCAGCATCAGCCCCGACACATCCACCACTACAAGCCATTGCCCCGAACTCACTGACAGCCCCTCGGGCGACCTTCTCCATTGCACAGTAGGCACAGCCGCAAACTTCACCATCGCGGACACCAACACCACCACGACTCCTGGCAGTTACCGCTATCAGCTCAACGGCGGCAACCCGGTCAGTGTCACCGCCGGGAGCTCCAGCCCCTACACCGCCAGCATCTCCCTGAAGCCGACCACCCAGACCAACGTCCTGACCGTCACCGCCGTCGGCACAAGCGGCAATATCGGTGACACCTACGACTACCGATTCGTCGCCCACGCTCCCGCAACTGCCGCCTACGACGATCTCAACGGCGACGGCAACGCCGACCTGATCGCTGTCGGCGGCACCAACTCCCTACCTTCGGGGCTCTGGCAGGCCACCGGAGCCGGAAACGGCAAGATCGACGCAGTTGCCCGGAACATCGGCATTGACGGTAACGGCATCTCCACCGCCCAGACCCCTGGCTCCTTCACCAGCACGCAGGCCATCACCGGCCACTTCTTCACCGGAGCCGGCTTCAACGACGTCCTCGACTACTCCTACAACACCGCCACCGGCGCCATCAGCGGTGAAATCCTGCGCGGGCAGGGCGACGGCACCGACCTGCAGCCCATCGACTCCATCCCGATCACCAATTCCGCAGGTGTCTTCGCCCTGACCGACACCACCACCAACGACGACGGGACGACCACCAACACCGTCACACCGACCACCTCCATCGCCAGCGGTGGCAGCCTGTTCAACACCCTCAATGGTGACGCCCCCACTGGCTACCCAGACCTCCTCCTGCTGGTCAAGGGCTCCCTCTACGACGAACCGTCCACAGGGCAGGGCATGTACATCGGAGCCGGCACCGAGCAGGGCTCCCTCGATCTGTCCGACTACAACCCGTACTGCCTCGCCCAGAACGCCAGCACCACCACCAGCTGCACGACCGACTGGAGTGGCTGGACCATCACCAGCACCCTTGACGCCAACGGCATGCCGCAGCTGTTCGCCCGCGACACCAGCACCGACACCAGCGACCCCTCCCACGGTCAGCTCTGGTACCTCAGCCCCGACAACCTCCAAGCCCTGGCCTACGGCGCCACATCCCTGACCTCCGTCGAGGCAGCCTCCACCGGCTGGGATGCCGTCAGTCAGCCCACACTCCAGGCCGCTGACATCAACAACGACGGCACACCCGACCTGTGGACCGTGAGCAACACCGGCACCGCTACCGCCCATGAGATGACCCTCTCCGGTACCACCGCGGTCTTCTCCACTCTCACCGGCCAGGCCTTGACGACCGACACCCACGACTGGCCCCTCAACGACTACAACAGCGACCCACACGCCCCGCTCACCGCGAAGGACGGAGGCACCAGCGCAGTCAGACTCACCGGCACCAGCGGCGTCACCGCCCCCGAAGGCGGCCTGTTCGACCCCGACGTCCAGCTCGCCGCGAGCGACCACGACTACCTCCAGAGCGCCCAAGCCCTGGATCTGACCAAATCCTTCACCGTCTCCATCTGGGCCAGCCCCACCGCCTACGGTGGCGCCGTCCTCTCCCAAAGCGGCAGCGCCGACTCCGGCATCTTGCTGTTGCCCACCAGCGACGGCTGGCAGTTCAGCCTCAACACCGGCGTCGGCACCGCCTGGGCCTTCGACACCGTCACCGGCGGCACCGTCCACCTCGGCACCTGGGCCCACCTCACCGCCACCTACAACGAGACCACCGGCGTCATGAACCTCTACGTCGACGACGTCTTCGTGGCCACCGGAAACCACACCGCGCCCAGCACCGGCGCCAGCGGCAACTTCCAGCTCGGCGACGACTGGCACAGCAGCGCCCGCGCAGACTACTTCAGCGGCGAACTCGCCCGCGCCCAGACCTGGACAGGCGCCGCCGTACCCCCGGTCCAGCCCTACACCCCGGCCGGCTACCACCAGGCCGTCACCCCCACCCGCATCCTCGACACCCGCAGCAGTAGCGGCCTGACCTACACCAGCGGCATCACCGCCGGCGCCAGCACCGTCACCCCCGACTCCGTCACCCACCTCAAGATCGCGGGCGACACCGTCACCACCCCCGTCAGCGGCGCCCCCACCACCATCCCCAGCACCGTGACCGCGGTCGCCGTGGACGTCACCGCCACCGCGCAGACCGACAGCGGCTACGTCACCGCCTACGCCGACGGCACCCAGCGCCCCAAGACCTCATCCACCAACTTCGCCGCCTCCACAACCGCGACCGGCTACCAGATCGTCCCCGTCGGCAACGACGGCAAGATCGACCTCTACACCCACATCGACAGCAGTACCGGCACCGCCGCCCTCCTCGTCGACGTCACCGGCTACTTCACCAGCGACCCCACTCTGACCGGCGACCAGACCTACACGCCCCTGGGCAGCGCGGTCCGCGCCCTGGACACCCGCTCCAGCGTCGCGCACACCAGCCTGACCAGCACCGGCACCGTGGCCGCGGGCACCAACTTCACCCTGCAGATCACCAGCCTGAACGGTGTCCCCAGCAACGCCACCGCCGTCGCCGTCAACCTCGCCGCCGCCAACGCCGCCGGCAGCGGCTACCTCCAGGCATACGCCACCGGATACGCCCCCACCGCCGCCACCAGCCTCAGCTTCAACACCGGCAATGCCATCGCCTCCCTCTCCGGAGACGTCCCCATCGGCACCTCCGGAACCATCACCGTCTCCGTCCACAGCAACGCCACCGCCGTCCTCGCCGACATCTCGGGTTACTACACGACCGGCACGGGCGGCCAGAAATTCCACGCCGTCAACCCGACCCGGCTCGTCGACACCCGCAGCGGCATAGGCGGAACCAGCACCCCCGTAGCCGCCAACAGCACCTACACCCTCAGCACCGCCACCACCCAACAGATCACCACAGCCACCACCCCCACCCTCGCCGCCATACTTACCGCCACCAACACGGTAGGCAGCGGCTACGGCGTCGCCTACCCCACCAGCACCGGCAAACCCGCCACCAGCAACCTCAACTGGGGGACCGGCGACACCATCGCCAACCTCACCCTCACACCCACAGACGCCAGCGGACGGATCAGCATCTACAACAACAGCTCCGGCCCCGTCGACTTCATCGTCGACTGCAGCGGCTACTACACCTGACCAAACCACCCCGCTGATGCAGGGGGGTTTCCGGGAGGCCGAAGGCCCTCGCCGCGAGGCGAGGGCCTTCGGCCATACCTGAGCGCCAAGGTCTGGTACTTGGGCGGCCATGCGTAGCCCCGCAGCCCCCGAACCGCGGCGGCAGGCGCTCCTAGGTGAGACGGAACATGCAGCAGTAGGTGGGGGTGGCGAACGGAATCAGGACGCCCGTGACCACAGCGGTGCGGTTGGTACGGGTGCTGTCCGCGAGGTCGAACTGGGCCGGGCTGTTCGCCGGATAGAACTGGGCGGTTCCGCCACTGAAGGGATCCCCGTGCAGGTGCGGCGCAGATTCCTCGCCGATGCCGGTGAAGTACGGGAGAAGCTTGTCGAAGGAGACGAGGTCGGCGAGCTGTGCCGTGGTTGCCTCCTGATCCATGTGATGTGCCAGATGACCCGTGGGTCGTACTGCGTGTCAGCGGTGTCACTCAGCGGGGTGCTGCCCAGCTCCGGACAGCAAGAGATCAGGCATGGCGCGTTCCTTGTTCTCCACCGCGCCTGCTGTTCTGGGCCTACAATCCGAGCTTGCCGGTCACGGTCGCCACGATCACGCCTGCTGCGACAGGGACAACGTTCAGTCGGCCTCAGCTGCATCACCCGCATCAGTTCCACGGAGTGGGGTGCTGCCCCCGCGGCTCGGTTACGGGGGCCCAATTCGGCAGACCCGCGCCGCCGTGGAGGGCCATTGCGCCGATGCGCCCCCTGCACGCCCGGTCATCCCTCGGTTAGGCTGTACTTACCCAAGGTGACGGGAGGAGACGTTCCGTGACAGCCTCCGTGACAGCCGACAGCGCCGCCCGCCCGGCCGAGGCGGCAGGGGTCCCCCGACGCATCGTCACCCGGCTCGGTGTGACCGGGCACCGTGCGATCCCGTCGTCCGTACTGCCCTTCGTGCGCACCGCCCTGCGGCTCCAACTCAGCCGGACCGGCGTGGCGTTGGAGGCGCTCAGCTGTCTCGCGGCCGGTGCGGACCAGTTGTTCGCGGACCTTGCCCTCGCCCATGGCGTCCCGGTGACGGCCGTGATCCCGGGCATGGACTACGAGGCCCACCTGGGTGACGACGCGGCGCAGGCGTCGTACCGCAGGATCCTGCGGTCCTGTGCGCACCGCGTCGACCTGCCCGTCCAGCCCACGCACGAGGAGGCGTACTTCGCGGCGGGCCGGTGGATCGTGGAGCACTCCGACGAACTGCTCGCCGTGTGGGACGGCCGTCCGGCGCGCGGGCTCGGCGGCACCGGTGACGTGGTGGCCCACGCGCGGCGCCTCGGCGTGCCGGTGACGGTGCTGTGGCCGGAGGGGGCGCTGCGGGACTGACCGCGCGCGAAGGTCCGGCCTCAGGTGCCGAACCGCACCAGCCACTCCGTGTGGGCCGGCGACATCAGGCGCTCCGCCTCCCCGACCGCCTCGGCCCAGCCCGCCTCCGTGACCGTGGTCGACATGGCGATCCGGGCGGTCTCCAGGTCCTGTTCGATGAGCGAGTGCGCGTACGTCAGCGGGCCGTGCCGCCGTACCTCCTGCCAGGCGACGCCCGCCGCGGCGGCCGCGCTGAGCAGGCCCGCGAGGTCCGCGCCGCCGAGCAGGCCGACGGTCCTGAGCAGGGCGGCGGCCAGGGCGAGCAGGGTCAGCGCGGCGGTGACGGCCGACCAGCGGGCGGCGGCGCGGTGCGCCCGGGAGGCCCGGTTCTTGTACCAGACCGTCTGCTCCAGCAGCCGGTCGCGCAGATAGAGGTCCCGGCGCGCCGCGAACGACTTGGCGCGCTCGGCGCGCATCCGCGGCGTGATCTGGCCCCGCCCCCGTTCCCCGGCCCCGTCGCGGGAGTCCTCCCAGCCGCAGGCGCGCAGTTCGCGCAGCCGCTCCTCCAGACGCTCCGCGAACACCGCGTCCGGGTCGGCGACGGCGGAGTGGAAGGGGCCCCCGTGCGCCATGTACTGCCAGGCCAGCGACTTCAGCAGCTCGGCGGCGGCCCGGTGCGCCTGCCAGTGGGCGCGGGACCGCCGCCGCGAGGTGTTCAGGCCGAGGACGATCGTCAGCGCGTACAGCAGCGCGGCGAGCACCGCCATGACGTGGCCGGACGCCTGCTCGGTCAGGACGGCGGCCGTGGTGGCGAGCAGCAGCACGAGCAGATGCGTCCGCACGGCCCGGAACGAGTCACTCTGGTGGTGCAACGCCCACTGGTCACTCACCTGGAACAGCGGTGGCAGATCCCGTTCGCCCAGCGTGGTGCTCGGTACCGGAGTGGTAGCGGCCCCCATGACGCCCCCCGAATGCCCTGCGCGCCCCCGAAGGCTTTCGCGCGCCCCCGAAAAACAGGTCTGAGACATCAATGAGTACGGAAACCCGGCCCGTGCACAAGAGGTTCGCACGGCATTCCTGGTATAGGGTCCGCACCATCGGGACCAGTCTCGGTTCCGCGAGCCCGAACCGGAGCGACGAAACAATCATGACGACCACCTCGACGCAGTTGCGCAACCCGGCGCCGGCCGCCCGGCACACCCCCCTGGCGGACATCGACCCGTACGCGGCCTCCACGGCGCGCGACACGGGCCGCGTGACCGACGCCCCCGACCACCGGTCGAGCCGGTCGGTCACGTTCAACTCGGCGGCCTGACCGGGCAGCACGCCACGGCAACGTCACCCGGACGTGGGTGCGTCGGCCCCGGCGCGCGCCGCCCGTACCCACGTCAGTGCGCTGACAGAGCGTCAATGTTCGTCGTCGTCATGTTGTTTGGGGCCCGCCGGGGGCGGGAGGTCTGACAGACTGCCTCCGGTGACGATCCAGTCGCCCGACAGCCCACCCCTGAGACAGCTGGTCCTCAAGATCCACAGCAGGTGCGATCTGCTCTGCGACCACTGTTACGTGTACCAGCACGCCGACCAGAGCTGGCGGTCCCGCCCCACCTTCATCCGCCCGGGAACCGTCCGTGCCGTCGCCGGGCGGCTGGCCGAGTACACCCGGGCACGGGCGCTGGAGTCCGTCTCGGTGATCCTGCACGGCGGGGAGCCGCTGCTGGTCGGGCCCGCCCGGTTACGGGACATCTGCGCCGAGCTCACCCGGGCCCTCGCCCCGCTGACCGCCCTCGACCTGCGCATGCACACCAACGCGGTCACCCTGAACCGGCGGCACCTGGACGTCTGCCGGGAGTTCGGGGTCCAGGTGAGCGTCTCGCTCGACGGCGACCGCGCGGCCAACGACCGGCACCGCCTCGACCGCAGGGGCCGCAGCAGCTTCGACCGGGTGGTCCGCGGCATCCGGCTGCTCCAGGAACCGGAGTACCGTCACCTGTTCAGCGGGATCCTGTGCACCGTGGACGTGGCGAACGACCCCGTCGCCGTGCACGACGCCCTCACCGAACTCGCCCCGCCGCGGATCGACTACCTGCTTCCGCACTCCACCTGGGACAGCCCGCCGCCCCACCCGGACAAGACCGCCACCCCGGACGGGACCGCCACCCCGTACGCCGACTGGCTGCTCGCGGTGTTCGACCGCTGGGAGGAACAGGGCCGCCCGATGCCGGTGCGGACCTTCGACTCGGTGCTCAGCACCCTGCGCGGCGGGCCGCCCCTGACCGAGGCGATGGGGCTGGCGCCCAGCGACCTCGCCGTGATCGAGACGGACGGCACCTTCGAACAGGCCGACTGGCTGAAGATCGCGTTCGCCGGGGCGCCGGAGACCGGATACGACGTCTTCCGGCACGGCTTCGCGGAGTTCGCCGCGCATCCCGGGGTGCGGGCACGGCAGCAGGGGGTCGAGGGGATCAGCGAGACCTGCCGCCGCTGCCCGGTGGTGCGGTCCTGCGGCGGCGGGCTGTACGGGCACCGGTACCGCGCGGAGAACGGCTTCGACAACCCCAGCGTCTTCTGTGGCGACCTGCGCTCGCTGGTGGAGGGCATCGCCGACCGCGTGACCGACCGTTCCTTCGCCCCGGCCGTGCTGAGCCAGGACCGGCTCGGCTGGGCACAGCTGGAGCTGGACCGCCTGCTGCTGCGGCGGACCCGGCAGCAGCTGGTGGCCGAGCCCGACGCGGCGGAGGCCTGGCGGCTGCTGCTGGCCCTGGACGCCGACCCCGAGACCTCCCCACGGCTCGACGAGGTGCTCGCCCACCCGTATGTGCGCACCGGCCTTAGGCGCTCCCTGCGCGGCCCCGCCGACACGGCCCGGTTCATGTCGCTGACCGCCGCGGCGGCCCTGCGCGCGGGATGGTCCGCCACGCTGTCCTGGGACCAGCCCGGCACCCGGCTGCACCTGCCCACCTGGGGCACCTACCGGCTGGCCGCCCCCGGCCGCGTCGAGGTGACCGTGGCGCCGGACGCCTTCCGGGTGCGCGGCGCCGGCGAACCGACCGCACAGGACGGCGAGGACGACGCGTACACCAGGGACCGTGAGGACGGCTGGGTCCGCACGGACCACGCGGACACTGGGGACCGCGCGAGCACCGGACACCGTGCGGACACCGAACACCGCGAGGACGCCGGGGACCGCGAGGACGGCTCGGTTGGCAGGGACCACGCGCACACCAGGGACCGCGCGTACACCGGGGACGGTGCGCTCAGCGGGTCTGTCCAGGACGGCTGGGTCCGGCTGGACGGGGCCCCCGCCGCCAGCCGCTGGCGCCCGCTCGGCCGCCTGCTGGCCCAGGACGGCCCGCTCGTCGACGACGCCGACCCCTACCGCGACTGCTATCCGGCCGGCGTCGCCCCGCCGCTCACGAGCGGTGACTTCGTGGAGCGGCTCGGCCGGGCCTACGAACTGCTCGGCAAGGACGCGTCCGGCCCGCGCGCCGACCCGGACGCGTTCCGGCCCACCGTGCTCACCCCGCTGGAGGCGGGCAGCGGACTGCTGCTCGGTGCGCACGGGTTCGGGGCGCTGGGCGTCGCGGTGGACGTGACCCCGGAGGAGTTCGCCCGGGAACTCCCGCGCATCGGCCGCCGGGCCAGGCTCACCGCCCTGCGCGAGACGGCCGACCTGCACCGGCCGGGCAGCCCCGCGAGCGACCTGCTGGACCGCGCGGACGACGAGCTGGGCCGGGCGGCGTACCCGGCGGCGGCCCGCGCCCTCACCGCGCTCACCCTGCTGCCGGAGTCCGAACTGACCGCGACCGGAGCCGTACTGGTGGCCCGGATGTGGTCGCAGTGGGCGGCCCGTCGTGACTGAACAGCCGTGCGCCACCGCCGGCGACACGGCGCGAAAAGCCGAACTGGCAGAGCTGTTCGGCTCGTTGGGTGTGCGACGGAGCGGGGTGCTGATGGTGCACGCCTCGCTGAGCGGCACCGGGACCGCCCCGGAGCTGGTCCGGGACGCGCTGCGGGCCGCGCTCGGCCCCGCGGGCACCCTGGTCGTGCCCGCGTTCACCCCGGAGAACTCCGACACCTCCCGGGCCCACCTGGAGGCCGTCGCGGGCATGAGCGAGCGGGAGGCGGCCGAGTACCGCGCCGCGATGGCGCCGTTCGACCCGGACGCCACCGAGTGCCCGACGATGGGCGCGCTCGCCGAGTGCGTACGGTCGACGCCCGGTGCCGTGCGCAGCGCGCATCCGCAGACCTCGCTCGCCGGACTCGGCCCGCAGGCACCGAAGTTGCTCAGGAGGCATCCGCTGCGCAGCCACCTCGGCAGGCTCTCCCCGATGGCGCGGCTGTACCGTGCCGACGCGCAGATCCTGCTGCTGCGGGTCGGGTTCGAGGTGTGCAGCGCGTTCCACTACGCCGAGTACCTGATGCGGCCGAGGCCGCCCCGGCGCGTGTACCGGTGCGTGGTGGGGGACAAGGGGAACTGGGTCCCGTACCGTGATCTCTCCCTGGACGACAGCGACTTCGGTGAGATCGGCGCCCGGCTGCCGGGCGGGCTGCTGACCGCGGCCGAGTGGGCGGCGAAGCCGGTCGTGCTGTGCTCCATGCGGGACGTGGTGAGACACGCCAAGGGTCAGATGTCTGGATATCGACGGGCTTTGGCCTGAAAACAGTGAACCGGAAGCGGGGTCCTTCGGGCACATTGTTGAGTCCGGCTCAGGCGTTGACGACGGGGGCGGTCCAGCGGCTTGCCGAGGGCCAGGGAGACGTGCGGACATGGGGGAACGGGTGCAGAATCGGGCTCCGGACAACCGGCCCTACTTCTTCCTGTCGTACGCCCACACCCCGCAGTGGAGCCCGGACAGCGGGGACCCGGACCACTGGGTGCGGGTGCTGTTCAACGACCTGTGCAGCCACATCATGGCGCTCACCGACCTGCCCGCCGGATCCCAGGCCGGCTTCATGGACCGGGACATGCGCTCCGGGGAGGGCTGGCCCGAGAAGCTGAGCGAGAACCTCGCCACCTGCCGGGTGTTCGTGCCGCTGTTCTCGCCGCGCTACTTCTCCAGCGAGATGTGCGGCCGCGAGTGGTACGCGTTCCACGAGCGGATGCTGAACGCCCGCACCAACGGGACGGCGACCGCGTCGGCCATCGTGCCCGCCCTGTGGACCCGGGTCGACATGGGCGAACTCCCGGACTCGGTACGGCGCATCCACGTCGAGGACACCTCGTCCGGCGGACGGTACCTGAGCAGCGGCATCTACGGGCTGATCAAGCTCAGCCGGCTGCGCGACGAGTACGACGAGACCGTGTACGGCCTGGCCGAACGGATCGTCCAGGCGGCCCGCGAGTCCCGGTTGCCGCCCGGCCGCCCGCGGGACTACGAGAGCACGCCGAGCGCCTTCAAACCGCCCGGCACCGGGCCCCGGCACATCCGGCTGACCGTGGCCGCGCCCACCGAGGACAGCGTCCCGCACACCCGTGACCCCGGGCCCTACGGGGACGACGCGCTGGACTGGAACCCGTACCAGACCGAGTCGACCCGGTCGCTGTCCACGCACGCCGAGGAGCTGATCCGCTCCCTGGACTACCGGGTGAGCGTCGTCGCCTTCGACGACGAGAGCCCCGGCGAGGAGACGCAGGCGGCCGGGGACCGGCAGCCCGGGATCCTGCTCGTGGACCAGTGGGCGTTGACCGACGAGGAACGCCGCAGCAGGCTGAAGACGTTCGACGCGTACGCCCGCCCGTGGGTGAGCGCGATCGTGCCGCGCTGCCGCGCCGACCTGCAGAACCACGGCGAGCAGGGGCGCCGGCTCGCCGAGGAGCTGGAGCGGGTGATGCCGACCATCCTGGAACGGGCGCGGCGCGGCGACGCCCGGCTCGCCGTCAACGGCGTCCCCACGCTCAAGGCCTTCACCAGGGTGCTGCCCGAGGTGGTGGCGTACACGACCAGGCAGTACCTGAAGAACGCGGAGGTCCGACTGCCGCCGGGCCCGGACATCCCCAGGCCCCGCCTGGCGGACCCCTACCAGCCGTCCGACCCCGACGCGGGCGACGAACCCGGAGGAGACGCATGACGGCCGCACCGGACGGACGCATCATCACCTTCTACTCGTACAAGGGCGGTACCGGACGGACGATGGCGCTCGCCAACACGGCATGGATCCTCGCCGCCAACGGCAAACGCGTCCTCGCCGTGGACTGGGACCTGGAGGCACCCGGCCTGGACCGCTTCTTCCACCCGTTCCTGGACCCCAACGTGCTCGCCGCCACCGGGGGCGTCCTGAACATCCTCCAGGACTACGCCTGGGCGGCCACGGACGGCATCACCCGCTCGGGACCCTGGCACCTGGAATACGCGGACGTGGAGCAGCACGCCGTGTCGCTCTCCCCCGAGCGGCAGGGACTCGGCTTCGAGAACGGCGGCGCGCTCGACTTCCTCTCCGCGGGGAAGCAGTTCCGCGCCTACTCGGGCACGGCGTCCTCCCTGGAGTGGGACAACTTCTACGACCGGCTGCGCGGCGGCATGTTCCTGGAGGCACTGCGCGACAGCATGAAACGGTCGTACGACTACGTGCTGATCGACTCGCGCACCGGGCGCTCCGACACCGCGGACATCTGCACCCTTCAGATGCCCGACGTCCTCGTGGACTGCTTCACCTTCAGCGACCAGGCCCTCGACGGCGCCGCGGACGTGGCGTACAGCGTCGGCGACGAGCACCGCAACCGGCGGATCCGGGTGCTGCCGGTGCCGATGCGCGTGGACGACGGCGAGAAGGACAAGGTGGAGGCGGGCCGCGCGCTGGCCCGGGCGAAGTTCGCCGGACTGCCGAAGGGGCCGGGCGGGGAGCGCCTCAGCGCCGACGAGATCACCGCCTACTGGGGCAGCGTCGAGATCCCGTACAAGCCGTACTACGCGTACGAGGAGACGCTCGCCGTCGTCGGGGACAAGAAGGGCGACCCGAAGTCGCTGCTGGCCGCCTTCGAACGGCTCACCGCGTTCATCACCGACAACGAGGTCACCGCGCTGCCGCAGATCCCGGACGCGGTACGGCTGCGCTGCCGGGACGCGTTCATCCGGCGGCGGCCGCAGACCACCGCGATGCAGGTGGCCATCGTGTACGCGGCGGAGAACCGGATGTGGGCCGACTGGGCCGAGTCGCTGCTGAAACGGGCCGGCTGCACCGTCGCGCTGCACGACCTGACCGCCGGACCGCTGGACCGTGCCGCCCCCGGCACCCGCGTGCTCGTGCTGTGGTCCAAGGCGCTGTACGGCTCCCGGCACACCGCGCTGCTGCCGGGCCCGGCGGTGGGCGCCGACAGCCCGGCGGGCACCCTGATCCCGGTCCAGGTCGACGACGTCCCGCCACCGGAGTCGTACCGGCACCAGGCCGACGTCGTCGACCTGCACGGCCGCGACGAAGCGGGCTGCGAGAGCGTGCTGCTCGGCGCGCTCGAACTGCCCGCGCAGCTGCCCAAGGGCGGACCCGCCGCGCCCCGGTTCCCCGGCCACGTCCCCGACCACTGGAACGTGCCGCAGCGCAACAGCACCTTCACCGGCCGGGGTTACATCCTGGAGAAGGTGCGGGAGCAGCTGCGCAGCGGCATGACCGCGGTACTGCCCCAGCACCAGGCGCTGTTCGGGATGGGCGGGGTCGGCAAGACCCAGATCGCGCTGGAGTACGTGCACCGGTTCAGCGCCGACTACGACCTGGTGTGGTGGGTGCCGGCCGAGAACGTCGACAACGTGGTGGCCTCGCTCGCCGAACTCGGCGCCCGCATCGGCGCCCCCGGCGGCGAGGACATGGCGCTGGCCAGCAAGGAAACCGTCCGCATGCTGTCGCGCGGCAACCCGACCAAGCGGTGGATCCTCGTCTTCGACAACGCCGACGACCCCGACGACCTCACCGGCTACCTGCCCACCACCGGCGGCGGCCACATCCTGGTCACCTCCCGCAACCAGGCCTGGTCGGACAGGGGCGAGACCCTGCCGGTCGACGTCTTCCAGCGGCAGGAGAGCGTCGAGCACCTGTCCCGGCGCGCCCCCGGCCTCTCCCCGGCGGAGGCCGACCAGGTCGCGGAGGCCGTGGGCGACCTGCCGCTCGCGGTGGAACAGGCGGGCGCCTGGCTGGCCGAGACGGCCATGCCGACGGCCGAGTACCTGCGCCGCCTCACCGAGGAGACCGCCGCGGTGATGGGGCTCAACCAGCCCTCGGACTACCCCGAGACGGTGGCCGCCACCTGGAACATCTCCATCGAGCGGCTCAAGGAGCGCTCGCCCGCGTCGGTACGGCTGCTGCAGCTGTGCGCGTTCCTCGCCGCCGAGCCGATCTCCTCCAAGCTGCTCTACGACAGCGACGAGATGCTCGGCGCCCTGCGCCCCTTCGACGCCACCCTGACGGAGAGCCTGCTCATCGGCCAGCTGGTGCGGGAGATCGGCCAGCTCGCCCTGGCCAAGGTCGACCAGATCTCCCGTTCCATCCAGGTGCACCGCCTGGTGCAGGCGGTGATCCGCTCCCAGATGACGGAGGACGACCGGCGCCGGGCCCGGCACACGGTGCACGAGATCCTCCGGGGAGCCCGCCCCAAGGGCGACGAACCCACCGACAACCGCGAGAACTGGCCGCAGTTCGACATCATCTGGCCGCACCTCACCGCCTCCGACATCCGCAACTGCACGGAGGCGGAGCCCCGCAGGCTGCTCATCGACCGCGTCCGCTACCTGTGGAAGCGCGGTGAGTTCCCCCGCGCGCAGCGGCTCGCCGAGGAACTCCTCGCCCACTGGAAGGAACCCCTCGGCGAGAACGACGAGCAGTATCTGTACCTGCGCTGCCAGCTCGCCAACGTGCTGCGCTCCCAGGGCCTGTACGTCGAGGCGCGGGAGATGGACGACGACGTGCTCGACCGGCAGCGCCGGCTGCTCGGCGACCGGCACCCGCACAGGTTCATCACCACCTCCGGCCTCTCCAGCGACCTCGCGGCGCTGGGCGAGTACACGAAGGCGGTGGAGCTGGCGAAGGAGGCGCACGACGGCTTCAGCGACCTCTTCTACGAGGCCCACCCGCGCACCCTGAACGCCGCCAACAACCTCGCCCTGGCGCTGCGCATGGTCGGCAGGTACCGGGACGCCCGGGGGATCGACGAGGTCACGCTCGCCCGCCGCACCCAGGTGCACGGCGCCGACCACATCTACACCCTGTCGTCCGCCGAGAACCTCGGCCGCGACCTGCGCGAGGTCGGCGAGTACACGGCGTCGGTGGCGGTGCTGTCGCGGGCGTACGACCAGCACAAGCGGGTCCTCGGCAAGGAGTTCCCCGGCACCCTGCGGTGCGCGAAGTCGCTCGCGGTGTCGCTGCGCCGGGCGGGCGAGCTGGAGGACGCGCGGCGGCTGACGGCGGCGACCCTGGAGCAGTACCGGGCGCAGTACACCGCGCCCACCCCGGACTCGCTCGCCTGCGAACTGAACCTGGCCGCCGACCTGTTCGCCGCCGAGGACCCGGAGGCCGCGCGGGACGTCGCGCAGAAGGTGCTCACCGAGTACGTGAAGAAGCCCGGCGAGGCCCACCCCTACACCCAGACCGCGATGAACAACCTCGGCGTCTTCCACTGGGGCTGCGGTGACCGGGACCAGGCCGAAGAGGTGTTCCGCAAGGTGCTGGAGCGGATGACCGAGGTGCTCGGCGCCCACCACCCGCACACCCAGTTCTGCTCCGCCAACTACGCCATCGTGCTCGCCGAGACCGGGCGTCTGGAGGAGGCCTGGGAGCGGGAGAGGCACAGCGCCGACGCGCTCCGCGCCGACCTCGGCGCCCAGCACCCCGAGGCGCTGGCCGTGGTCAGCAACAGCGCCGTCACCCTGGGCGCCCTCGGTCGCACGGAGGAGGCCCGCGCCCTGCGCGAGGACGTCGTCAGGAGGCTGAAGGGGCTGCGCCAGCAGCTCGGCGAGAACAACGGCATCACCCGCTACGCGGTGGAGGAACGGCGGGTGTACCGGGACCTGGAGCCGCTGGCGGTGTGAGCGGGCCCCGGAATCCGCCGGGCGGGCGGGGAGGCCGTCAGTCCGGTGTCCCCGCCAGCAGCCAGTCCAGTACGCCGGGCAGGGCGCGCAGGGACCCGAAGTGGGCCGCCGTGGGTTCCAGGACGGCCTGGGCGCGCGGGATGCGGGCGGCCAGCCAGGAGAAGTGGGAGGCGGGCGAGAACACGTCCTTCGCGCCGTGCCACAGCAGCACCGGCACCCCGATGTGCGCCGGGTCGAAGCCCCACGGACGGGTCAGCGCGAACGCGTCGTCGATCCAGCCGTACGGCGAGGTGCGCAACGCCTCGTGGTAGGTGCGCAGCAGCATCGAGCGGATGCTGCTGTCGGAGACGATCAGCCGGTCCTCGTCGGTCAGGTCCGAGCGCAGGTCCTCCAGCAGCCGTGCCGGGTTGCTGCGGATGTCGGCCGAGCGGGGGATGATCCCGGCCGCGTAGCCCTCCGGGTCGGTGACGGCCGTGTGGAACTCCCGGACGTTGAAGGGTGTCATCCCGGCGAACCAGTCGAGCCCCTCGGCGTCCCGCGGCGCGAGTGCCACCAGGGCCGCCGCCCGCGTCACCCGGCCCGGCAGCAGGGCCGCGCAGGCCAGGGCGTGCGGTCCGCCGCCGGAGCGGCCGGCCACCGCGAACCGGTCCAGACCGAGGGCGTCCGCCACGGCCGCCACGTCCTCGACGACGTCCACGACCCGCCGTCCGGGGCGCCGGTCCGAACCCCCGTAGCCGGGCCGGTCGAAGCTGATCAGCCGGGTGCCGTGCTGGTACAGGAACATGGGCCGGGGCCGGGGCCCCACCCTGCTGCCGGGCATGCCGTGCAGCAGGAACACCGGCCGTCCCCGGGGGTCCCCCGACACCTCCACCCGCAGCCGCCGCCCACCCGTCGTGCGCACCAGATCCGGCACCGCCGTGTCCCCCTCCCGCGGCCCTGGCCGGGACCACGTTGCCCCACCATTTCCCACCCGGCCCCCGGGCGAAACGAACGTACGGGTCGACCGGACCGGAACGGCCGCCGACGCCAACTCCACCGCGTCACCGAACAGTTCGGCGCGGTACCGGGTCGAAGGGGGTGCGGCGGTCAGTGGGTGAACCAGCAGCGGATGGTCGTCGCCGACGGTTCCGTGTGGACGCGCACCAGGTCGGCCAGCAGGTTGACCAGGAGGAGGCCGCGGCCGCCGTGCTGGTCCCTGGGGACGGGGCGGCGGCCGGCCAGCGGGTCGGTGAGGCGGCCCTTGTCACGCACCTCGAACGTGACGACGCGCCAGAGCCCGTGACGAACGTCCCGTCCTTCGCATGAGGGACGGGACGTGCCGCGCAGGTGCCTACGCCGGATCCCCCGGGCCGCAGGCCGCGCAGGATCAGGCACGGCTGCTAGTAGGGCAGGATGCGCCCGGAAGGCGTCCTGCGGTCGATCTCCTGCCCCCGGGGAGCGGGGCGACGAACGACGCGTACTCGGATCCGACCGTCCATGACGCCCTCCTCGTGCCGAACCGTGACCGGCACCCGGTGTCCGGTAGGAGGGCTCTGCCCCGCACGTGGCGGATCCAAGCCTCGTGCGGGGCAGCAAAGTTGGCGGGGTCAGGAGAGGCCGAGGCTGGACAGGGCGGTCGTCCAGTCGGTGATGATCGCGTCCTGGGCGTCGGAGAGGCTGACGGTGCCCGCGCAGACGGCCTTCTTGAGCTTGTTCTCGACGGTGTCCTTGTTGGCGGCGGTCTTGGTGCCGTACTCCGGCTCGGGCCAGAGGTTGAGCTCGCTCTTGGGGGCGCCGCCGAGTTCCAGCGGCACGAAGTGGTCCTCCTCGTAGTCGGAGGTGCTGGTGTCCGTGTACCCGTACTCGACGATCTGCTTCTTCTTCAGCGCGGTGGTGTAGGAACTGGACGGCCGTACGGTCGCGGTCCAGCCGGAGACGCAGATGGTGGAGTCGATGGTGCTCTGGGTGACGTCGGGGTTGAGGTCACCGGGCTGGCAACCGGGGTCGGGCAGGGGGAGGTAGGCCTGGCTGCACGACTGGGCGTGCGCCGTGCCGGTGGTGAGGGTGAGGCCCGCGACGGCGAGGGCGAACGCGGAGACGGTGGTCACGAGGGGACGGCGTATTCGGGACATGTGGGGTCTCCCGGGGAGGCGCCCGGTACGGTTTCCGGGCGGACGTGAGCATGACAGCACCGGACCGCTCTATGCGGGTAGACCCCTTTGCCAGGGCAGGGGAATGCTTAGTTGAAGATTGGACTCGTCCGGGGCGACGGGCTGCCAAGTCATGGCTACGGCTTGGTTGTCGAGCACCTGCCGTTCACCTGACCACCGACTCGGCCCGCCCTTCCCGATGAGAGACGTTCGACCAGCCGGACATCGTTCGAAAAGCCTTGACGCCCCCATGGACATCGTTTGACACTCTCGCAACGCGATGTCATCTCCATGTAACGGCAAGGGACTTGCAGGGAGCCCCCCATGACGCACACCGCACGACCCCGTGGCCGCGCGAGACGCCGGGCGGGTCGTCTCGCCGCCCTGGTCGCCGCCGCCACCCTCCTCGCCCTCGCCGGACCGGCGCTCCCGGCGACGGCCGGGGCCGGGCCCGCCGAAGCCGGCGCCCCCACCGACGGCCTCGCCCTCTGGTACCCCCTGGACGGGAGCACGGGCAGCACCGTCCCCGACGCCTCGGGCAACGGCCGCGACGGCACGGTCAACGGCACCGCCGACTGGTCGGCCACCGGCCAGGGCCTCGGCTTCAACGGCTCCGACACCTACGTCAGGGTCCCGGACGACGTCATGAAGGGCATGGCCGCCATCACGGTGTCCATGGACGTGCGCATCGACTCCGCCCAGTCCACCCCGTACTTCCTGTACGGCTTCGGCAACTCCAGCGGCAGCAGCGGCAACGGCTACCTCTTCACCACCGGCAACTCCTTCCGCACCTCCCTCGCCACCGGCAACTGGTCGACGGAGCAGACGACCAGGCCGTCCGACTCCCACGACCTGGCCCGCTCGGTGTGGAAGCACATCGCGTACACCCAGACCGGCACCACCGGCGTGCTCTACGAGGACGGCGCCGAGGTCGGCCGCAACACCTCCGTCACCCTCACGCCCGGCGCCATCGGGTCCGGCAGCACCGTCGCCAACTACATCGGCAGGTCCCTCTACTCCGGCGACAAGCTCTTCAAGGGCCGCATCCGGGACTTCCGGGTCTACGACCGCGCCCTGGACGGCTCCGAGGTGGAGCGGCTCGCCCTCCCTGTGGACACCCGGGGCGTCGCCGACGACAAGGCGGCGCTGAGCCTCGGGGACACCGGTGCGGTGACCGCCGACCTGGACCTGCCGAAGACCGGTACCGCGGGCGGCTCGGCCGTCACCTGGTCCAGCGACCACCCCGGCGTCGTCTCGGCCTCCGGCAAGGTGACCCGGCCCGCCGCCGGCTCCCCCGACGCCCACGCCACCCTCACCGCGACCCTCACCAAGGGCCCGGTCACCGAAACCAAGGCCTTCGACATCACCGTCCTCGCCGACTTCGACGACGCGACCGCCGCCCGGCGGGCCGCCGACGAGCTCACCGTCCACAACCTCGACGACGTCCGCGGCAACCTCACCCTGCCCGCCGACGGCGCCTACGGCACGAAGGTCACCTGGTCCTCCGCCGTCCCGGACGTGGTCTCCGCCGACGGCACGGTCCACCGCCCCGCGCACGGTGCCGGAGCCACCACCGTCGACCTGACCGCGACGGTCACCAAGGGGACGGCCACCGCCACCCGCGCCCTCACCGCCCGCGTCCCCGAACTCCCCGCGCGGCAGGCCCTCAAGGGCTACATGTTCAGCTACTTCACCGGCGAGGGCACCGCCGACGGCGAACAGCTCCACGCCGCCCTCAGCAAGGGGAACGACCCGCTGAACTGGCGGGAGCTGAACGACGGCAAGCCCGTCCTCACCTCCACGCTCGGCGAGAAGGGCCTGCGCGACCCGTTCATCATCCGCTCCCCGGAGGGCGACAAGTTCTACCAGATCGCCACCGACCTCAGGATCTACGGCAACGGCGACTGGGACGCCGCCCAGCGCACCGGCAGCAAGTCGATCATGGTCTGGGAGTCCACCGACCTCGTCCACTGGACCGACCAGCGGCTGGTGAAGATCTCCCCCGACAGCGCGGGCAACACCTGGGCCCCGGAGGCCTTCTACGACGCCAAGCTCGGCGAGTACGTCGTGTTCTGGGCGTCGAAGCTGTACGACGACGCCGCGCACTCCGGCGACACGTACAACCGGATGATGTACGCCACCACCCGGGATTTCTACACCTTCAGCGAGCCCAGGGTGTGGATCGACCGCGGCTGGTCGGTCATCGACTCCACGATGATCCAGAAGGACGGCACCTACTACCGGCTCTCCAAGGACGAGCGCAACAACAGCTCCTCGACCCCCAACAGCAAGTTCGTCTTCGAGGAGAAGAGCGACTCGATCCTCGGGGCCGACTGGACGCCGGTCGCCGAGGGCATCGGCAAGGGGGCGATGAACGCGGCCGAGGGGCCGTTGGTCTTCAAGTCGAACACCGAGGACAGGTGGTACGCGTTCCTGGACGAGTTCGGGGGCCGCGGGTACATCCCGTTCGAGACCACCGATCTCGACTCCGGGGCCTGGACCCCGGTCGCGCACTACGACCTGCCCGCCAGGCCCCGCCACGGCACCGTGCTCCCGGTCACCCAGGCCGAGTACGACCGACTGCTCCGCGCCTATCAGCCCGACCAGTTGGTGGAGAGCGTGAAGGGCGTGCAGGTGAAGACGAGGACCGGGCAGGCCCCGGTCCTGCCCGCCACCGTCATCGCCTCCTACGCCGACGGCGTCGACCGGCCCGCGGCCGTCACCTGGGACGACGTCCCGGCGTCCGCGTACGCGCGGCCCGGCACCTTCACCGTCACCGGCAGCCTCCCGGACGGCACCGCCCTCCCGGTGCGGGCCGAGGTCACCGTGTCGGACGAGAGCCCCGACGTCCCGGCCGACCTGCTGCTGCACTACGACTTCGACGAGACCGGCGGCACCATCGCCGTCGACTCCAGCGGGCACGGCCATCACGGCACGTACGTCCGCACGCCCGCCTTCGGTACGGGGGTCAAGGGCGGCTCCTTCAAGATGTCGGGGGACGCCACGAGTTCGCCGTACGTGAAGATCCCGAACGGGGTGCTGAAGGACGCCGACAGCGTGACCGTGTCGACCTACGCCAAGTGGCAGGGCGGCAACAGCTTCCAGTGGCTGTTCGGGCTGGGCCCCGACAGCGACACGTACCTCTTCGCCACTCCGTCCAACGGCGGCTCCAGCCTCTACTCGGCCATCACCAAGGCGAGTTGGTCGGCCGAGTCGAAGCTGACGGCCGGCTCGCAGCTCACGCCCGGCCAGTGGAAGCACGTCACCGTCACCCTCGACGGCGCCACCGGCACGATGGTCCTCTACGTCGACGGCGTCCAGGCGGCCCGCACCACGACCACCGTCAAGCCGTCCGAGCTGTACGACGCGAGCAAGGACTACTCCGGCTACATCGGCCGCTCGCTGTACTCCGCCGATCCCTACTTCGCCGGCGAGGTCGACGACTTCCGCATCTACGACCGGGCGCTGTCCGCGGCCGAAGTGATGGAGCTCAGCGGCAACACCGCGGGGATCGCCAAGGTGGCCCAGGCCGGCCTGAAGGTCGACGCCGTCGTGGACGACGCGGACGGCAGGATCACGCTGCCGATGACCGAGGGCACCGATCTCACCTCGCTGGCGCCGGAGTTCACCCTCGCCCACGGCGCCGCCATCAGCCCGGCCTCCGGGAGCGCCCGGGACTTCAGCAAGCCGGTGACCTACGAGGTGACGGGCTCCGACGGCAGGAAGCGCACCTGGACGGTCTCGGCGCTCGTCATGAAGAGCCCGGTGCTGCCGGGGCTGAACGCCGACCCGAACATCGTCCGCTTCGGCGACACCTTCTACCTCTACCCGACCACCGACGGCTACGACGGCTGGAGCGGGACGCGGTTCAAGGCGTACTCCTCCACCGACCTCGTCCACTGGACGGACCGCGGGGTCATCCTCGACCTGGGCCCGGACGTCAGCTGGGCGGACAGCAGGGCGTGGGCGCCGACGATCGCCGAGAAGGACGGGAAGTACTACTTCTACTTCTGCGCGGACGCGAACATCGGGGTGGCGGTGGCCGACTCACCGACCGGCCCCTTCAAGGACGCCCTCGGCAAACCGCTCCTCAAGTCCGGTGACTTCAGCGGACAGATGATCGACCCGGCCGTCTTCACCGACGACGACGGGCAGTCGTACCTCTACTTCGGCAACGGCCACGCCTACGTGGTCCCGCTGAACGCCGACATGACGTCCCTCGACCCCGCGAAGGTCCGGGACATCACGCCGAGCGGCTACACCGAGGGCTCGTTCGTCATCAAGCGCAACGGCGTCTACTACTTCATGTGGTCCGAGAACGACACGCGGGACGAGAACTACCGCGTCGCCTACGCCACCGGCCCCTCCCCCACCGGCCCCTGGACCAAGCGGGGCGTGATCCTCTCCAAGGACCTCTCCCTCGGCATCAAGGGCACCGGCCACCACAGCGTCGTACACGTCCCGAACACCGACGACTGGTACATCGCCTACCACCGCTTCGCCATCCCGGGCGGCGACGGCACGCACCGTGAAACGACCGTCGACAAGCTGGAGTTCGACGCGAACGGGCTGATCAGGCCGGTCGTGCCGACGCTCACGAGCATCGACCCGGTGACGGTCGTGCACGCGGGCCCGGACGCCGGCGGCACGGAAGGCGCCGCGATCACGCTCGCCGGCACGGTGTCGGGAGCCGGTCCCGCCAGGTGGACCCTGCCCGCGGGTGCCCCCTGCGCGGTCGCCGACCCGGCAGCCGCCGCGACCACCGTCACCTGCACCGACAACGGCGCCTTCACCCTCACCCTGACCGGCGGCCGCAGCACCGACACCACCACGGTGACCGTCGCCAACGCCCCGCCCGCCGTCACCGGCGTCCGCGGCCACGGCGACCGGCACGTGACCCTCGCCGTCCGCTTCACCGACCCGGGCAGCTCCGACACCCACACCTGCACCGTCGACTGGAAGGACGGCAGCCGCCCGGCGAAGGGCCGGATCAGCGGCGCCGACTGCCTGGCCGAGCACCTCTACCGCAGGCCGGGCGGCCACCGCCCGGTGGTCACGGTCGCCGACGACGACGGGGGCACGGCCACCGTGACGGTGCCCACCGGACCACGGCACCCCGCGACCCCACGGCCGCGTCACACCTGAACCACGGCCGCGCCCCCGCACCGTACGACCGCCCACTCTTCGTACAGTCGTACGGTGCGGGCCCGTTGACGGATTAAGGTCGGCGGGTGACGAGCAGCAGCGCGACGCGTTCCCACGATCTCGACGGCATACCTCCGGCGGCGGCCCCGCGGAGCGGGCCTGACCGGCTGCGGGGATCCGGTCACCCCGCTCCCCCGGGCACCGCACCACCGGTCGCCGGCGTCCGGGAACGCCTCGTCCCGCCGTTCCCCGCGCCCGCCACCCACCTGTGGCGGCTCCTGGGCCTCGGCCCGGACCCGGCGGCCCGGCTCGCGCGCGCCACGGGATGGCTGGGCCCGCTGCTCGTCGCCCTCCTGGCCGGCGTCCTGCGTTTTTGGCGCCTGGGGCAGCCGCGGGACCTGGTCTTCGACGAGACGTACTACGCCAAGGACGCCTGGGCGCTGCTGCACCTCGGCTACGAGGGCACCTGGCCGGACCGCAAGGTCGCCGACCCGCAGGTCCTGGCGCACCCCCAGGTGATCCCGCTCTCCGACACCGGTTCGTTCGTCGCGCACCCGCCGACGGGCAAGTGGGTGATCTCCGTCGGCGAGTGGCTGTTCGGTCTCGATCCCGTCGGCTGGCGCTTCATGACGGCGCTCCTCGGCACCCTGTCGGTGCTGATGCTGTGCCGGATCGGCCGGCGGCTGTTCCGCTCCACGTTCCTGGGGTGCCTGGCCGGTGCGCTGCTGGCGATGGACGGTCTGCACCTGGTCATGAGCCGTACCGCCCTGCTGGACCTGATGGTGATGTTCTTCGCGCTGGCCGCGTTCGGCTGTCTGCTGCTCGCCCGGGACCGGACCAGGGCCGGGCTGGCGGCGGCGCTGCCGGCCGACGCGGACGGCCGGGTCCGCCCGGACGCCGACACCGGTGACCGCACCGTCCTGGGCCTGCGGCCGTGGCGGCTCGCGGCGGGTGTCCTCCTCGGCCTCGCGGCCTCCACCAAGTGGAACGGGCTGTACGTCCTGGTCTTCTTCACGGCGCTGACCGTGCTGTGGGACGTCGGCGCCCGACGGGTCGCCGGCGCCCGACGCCCGTACCGTGCCGTGCTGCGCCGGGACCTCGGCCCCTCGGTCCTCACCCTGGTACCGACCGCGCTGGGGACCTATCTGCTGAGCTGGACCGGCTGGTTCCTGTCCGACGACGGCTGGGGCCGCCACTGGGCGGACGGCCGCGGCGGCACCTGGTCGTGGATACCGGCCCCGCTGCGCAGCCTGTGGCACTACGAGTACCTGGTCTACCAGTTCAACGTGGGCCTGCACACGCCGCACAAGTACCAGTCGAACCCGTGGAGCTGGCTGGTGATGGGCCGCCCGGTGCTGTTCGCCTACGACTCCCCGAAGCCCGGCCAGGACGGCTGCACCACGGCGGCCGCCTGCACCCGGACCGTCCTCGCCCTGGGCACCCCGGCCCTGTGGTGGGCGGCCTGCCTGGCCCTGGGCTACCTGCTGTTCCGCTGGGCCCTGCGCCGCGACTGGCGGGCCGGTGCGATCCTGTGCGCGGTGGCCTCGGGATACCTCCCCTGGTTCCTCTACCAGGACCGTACGGTCTTCTCCTTCTACGCCGTCGTCTTCGTCCCGTACCTGTGCCTGGCCGTGGCGATGATGATCGGCGCGCTGGCGGGCCCCCCGGACGCGACCCGCCACCGGCGCATCCGCGGCGCGATGACCGCGGGCGCCCTCGTCGTCCTGATCGCCTGGAACTTCGTCTACTTCTTCCCGATCTACACCGGCCGGACGATCCCCTACACCGGCTGGCAGTCCCGGATGTGGCTGGACACCTGGATCTGAGGACCGCCCCCGGCGCAGGGCCCGCCGGCTAGCGGCGGGTGGTGGCCGTGGGCCGGGGCTCGGTGCCCTCTGCCCGGAGGGAGGCCTTGTCGGGCTTCGGGCTGGGGGTCGGGCTGGGGGCGCCCGTGGCCGGGGCCTTCTTCTTGGGCAGGTGGCGGGGTACGACGTCCTGCGGGAAGGTCAGCTGGCCGTTCATCCACGTCAGGGCGGCGGGCATTTCCCGTACCCAGGTGGGGAAGTTGTGGCTGCCGTTCTCGGGGAGTATCGACACGACCTTCATGGGCGGCTTGACGGCCTTGATGAAGGCCTGGGTCTCCGGGTAGCCCTTCTCGCCGTGCTTGCTGTTGGCGACCAGGACGGAGACCTGCGGGATGGGCAGGTGCTTGAGGCGCCACATCAGATCGTGGCCGTCGACCCGGGCCTGGCGGCCGAGACCGCTGCCGAAGAGGTTGCCGGTGGTGGGGTCGTCCTTGACCCGGTAATCGGGCGACAGGGCGGCGGCCGTGGTGTAGACGCCGGGGTTGCGCATGGTCAGCTGGAGCGCGCAGCTGCCGCCGGAGGAGTAGCCCATGACGCCCCAGGCACTGGCGTCGTGGCCGGCCCGGTACGCGGACTTGATCGCCTCGGGCAGGTCCTTGGCCAGGAAGGTCTCCGTCTGCGGTCCGCCCGGCACGTCCACGCACTCGGTGTCGCGCGGGGGCGCGACGGTGGGCCGGATCATCACCATGATCGTCGGCTGCATCTGGCCCTTGCTCTGCAGTTCGCCCGCGGTCTGCGAGACCCGCAGGTGCTGGGCGAGGTTGAAGATGCTGCCGGGGTACCCGCTGAGCGCGACGATCACCGGGAAGCGCATCCGGTGGTACGCCTTCTGGAAGTACTGCGGCGGCAGGTAGACGAAGGCCGGGTCGACCACGCCGGTGCGCCGGCCGATGACCTTGACCGACTCCACCCGCCCGACGGCCGCGGCCGGTCCGTTCGGCAGCCCGCTGACCCGGCGCAACTGCTCGTCGCCCGCGGGCTGGACGAGTGCCCCGCCGTGGACGGTGCTGATGCCGTTCACCGTGCCGTTGCCGTTCCCGCCGGCCGCCTGGGTCACGCCGACGGGTGCGGTGTCGACGTTCCCGAACAGCTCGTTCCAGGATCCGAAGAACTGGTAGGACGAGTTCACCGCGCACGCGAACGCGGCGACGATCGTCACCTGTGTGACACCGATCGCCGCCAGCCGGCCCAGCACCTGCCACAGCCCCGATTTGGCGAGCCGTGGCCAGATCCAAACCAGCAGCGCCACGCACAGAGCGGCCAGCGCCACCATCGCGTATACGGTCGTTCGACTGGTCAAACCCATGTCGTCAGTCCTGACTTCCCTGCCTGTGCACATTGCCTACGCACAGAAGGAGGGCTGGAGAGCCTTCCTCGTTCCGTAACGACGGATTCAGGAGAAAGTCATTGCCTGTTCCTTTATGTCACACCTGGAGACTTACCCAGGTCACACCGGGTCTTACCCAGGGGTCCGCCCTCGGGCCGGACCCGGCGGGTGACCGACGTCATTGACAAGCCGATCATCAAGGTTTGTCATGAACACATGCTTCTGACCGGGCGCCGCGCGCTGCTCGACGCCGCCCGGGCCCAAGCGGCGACGCGCCCCGGGGTGCTCCTGCACGGCCCCGCGGGCATCGGCAAGTCCGCCCTCGTGGACGCCCTCGTGAACACCCTCCTGGACCCGCTCGGGGACGCACGTGGCGACCCGCTCGCGACCACGACCACCCCGGCCGTCCTGCGCTGCACCCCCGCCGCGTCCGACACGGGCCTCCCCTTCGCCGGACTCGTCGACCTGTTCGCGGCCGTCCCGGACAGCCGCCTGGACGCGCCGGCGCCCGAGCCGCGGGCGGCGCTGCGGGCGGCCCTGCTGCGCGGCCGGGAACCGGCCGACGGCCGGGGTCTGCTCGCGGTCCGCCTCGCCGTCCTCGACGTGCTGCGTGCCCTGGCCGCGACGGGCCCCCTCCTGCTGGTCGTCGACGGCCTGCAATGGCTCGACGAGCCGACCGCCGAGGTCCTCGCCTTCGCGATGCGCCACCTCGGCACCGGCACCGGACCGGCCCCCGGCATACGGATGCTCGCCACCGAGCGGGTGGCGGACGGCGGCCAGCCCGGCCGGCTGCGCTGCTGCCCGGCCGGCACCGTCGAGCTCCCGGTGCCGCCCCTGACGGACGGTGAGACGGCGCGGCTCGTGCGCGCCGACCTCGACGCCGACCTGCCCCCGGCGCTGCTGCGGGCGGTCCAGCGAACGGCCGCCGGAAACCCGTACTACGCAATGGAGTTGGGGCGGGCCGCGCGGCACGCCCGGATGCCCGCCGACCACCCCGCGGTGCCGCCGGTGCCGCCGAGACTGCGCGACCTCCTGCTGGCCAAGGCGCGTTCGCTGCCCGAGCCGGTGCTGCACACCCTGCTGGTGGCGAGCGTCGCCGCCCGCCCCACCCTCACCCTGCTGCGCGCCGCCGGGCTCCCCGACCCCGCCGCGGACCTCGCGCGGGCCGAACGGCTCGGCATCGCGACGGCCGACGCCGACGGGGTCGTACGGTTCCACCACCCCGTGCTGCGGGCGGCCGTGCACGCGGACGCCCCCGAGCACGGCCGCAGGCAGGCGCACGCGCTGCTGGCCCGGGCGGTGACCGCGCCCGTGGAGCGGGCCCGGCACCTCGCGCTCGCCCACCCGTACGAGGACGAGGCCACCGCCCGCACCCTGATCGCCGCGGCCGGGTCCGCCCGCCGGGACGGGGCCCCCGGCGCCGCCCACGACCTCGCCGCGCTCGCCGTCCGCCGCACCCCGGCCGGGCTCCCGGCGGAACGTGCCGAACGGCTGCTGGCCGCCGCCGAGTACGCCTGCGACGCCGGACTGACCCAGGAGGCGGCCGAGGCGGCCGGGGCGGTCCTGGCCCGGTCGGACTCCGCGGCGCGGCGGGTGCGGGCCCGCCTGGTCCTGCTGCGCGGCGCCGGACAGGCCCTGGAGGGTGCCGGGGACCTGATCGAGGAGGGGCTGAAGGACGCGGCCGGGGATCCCGGCGCGGAGGCCGCCCTGCATCACTGGGCCGCCGTGCGGGGTCTGCTGTGCGGGGAGTTGGCGCAGGCGGCCCGGCACGCCCGGCGGGCCGCGCGGCAGGCGGCCGCGGCGGGCGACACGGACACCGCGGTCGGGGCGCTGGCCACCCTCGCCCGGGTGCGGTCCCTGGGCGGACGGCCGGACGCCGCCGACGCCGCGCTGGGCGAGGCGCTCGCGCTGGCCGGCGGCGCCGACGGCGGCCCGGAGAGCCGGCGGCTGGTCCGGATGCGGGCGATCCTCGCCCTGGACTCCGACCGGGTGACCGAGGCCCGCGACCAGGTCGTACGGCTGCTGGCGGCGGTCGGCGAGTCGGCCGGGGTGGAGGAGCTGCTGGCGACCCGGGTGGCGCTGACCCGGATCCAGGTCCGTGCCGGGCACTGCCGGGAGGCCGTGCGGACCGCGGCCCACTGCGCGCGCGCCATGGCCGAGGCGGCTCCGGCGCTGTACGCGGCGGCGCTCGCCGCGACCGCCGGCGGCACCGCCGAGGAGGCCCGGCGACTGGCCGCGCGGGCGGTGCGGGCCTCGGAGGCCGACGGCGACCGGCTGTTCCTGCTGCGCGCGCTCGCGGTGCTCGGACAGGCCGAGCTGCTCGGCGGGGATCCGCACGGGGCCGCGGCCGCCGTCGAGGCGTTGCAGCGGGTCAGGGAACTCGGCGAGGCCATGTCCGCCGCCGACCCGCCGCTGCTGCACTGGTACGCCGACCTGGCCGAGGCGCTGGTCGTCCTGGGTGAGACCGACGCGGCCGGGGAGGTGCTCCGCGACGCCCGGGCGCGGGTGTCCGGCGGCGCGCCCGGCAGCGTACTGGCGGCGCTGGAGCGGGCGGAGGGGCTGCGCGAGGCGGCCCTCGGCCGGGCGAAGGAGGGGGCGGTACGGCTGCACGGCGCCGTCGACCGGTTGCGCCGGCTCCCGCTGCCCGTCGAGCTGGTACGGACCCTGATCGCACTCGGCGCGGTCGAACGCCGGGCGCGTCGCCGGAACGCGGCGCGCGCGGCGCTGGCGGAGGCCCTGGAGACGGCCGGCCGGATCGGTGCGGCCCCGCTCGCGGTCCGGGCCGGGGACGAGCTGGCCCGGCTGGACGCCGGGGAGCGCGGCGGCGAGGCGGGCGGGCCCGAACTGACGCCCACGGAGGCCAGGATCGCCGAGCTGGTCGGCGGCGGCGCCACCAACAGGGAGGTGGCCGCGGAGCTGTTCATCAGCGTCAAGACGGTGGAGGGGGCGCTGTCGCGGGTGTACCGCAAGTTCGGGGTGCGGTCCCGCACGGCGCTGGCCCACGCGATGGCGGTCGCGGTCCTCGCGTCCGGGGCGGCGCCGGTCGACACCGCCGACGACGACCAACCCCGCACCGTGGCGACCACGATGACGATCAGTCAGCCGCCGCGCCCGCGCGTCCCGCGCACCCTCGACACCCGCGGTTAACACGCAACGCAAGGGTTCCCCCGCTTATGGGGGCGGGGCCGGAGTTCCTACGGTGAAGCCGTTCCGTTCCCGGGACGCTCCCACTCCCCACCCCCCACCCACCGGAGGACTTCGGTGAAGTCTCGTCTGAAGCTGCTCGGCCTGGTCGCCGCGCCCGCCCTGGTCACTGCGGTCGTCCCCGCCGCCTACGCGGCGAACGCCCCGCACACGGCGCGTGCCGCCGTCGCCGGAGACGTCCTGCCCGGCCTGAAGCAGGACGCCGCCCGCACCGGCAGGGTCGCCGCGGGCAAGCGCATATCCGTGGCGATCAGCCTGACCCCCAGAGGCGGCACCGCACTGGACACCTTCATCGCGAAGGTCAGCGACCCGCACTCCGCCTCCTACGGCCACTACCTGACGAAGGGCCAGTTCGCGGCGCGCTTCGGCCGGACCGACGCCGAGGTGAAGAAGCTGAAGGACTACCTGCGTTCGCAGGGCGTCACCGTCGGCAAGGTGCACTCCGGCAACCTGCTGGTCGACGCCAGCGGAACCGCCGCCCAGCTGCAGAAGGCCTTCGGCACCCGGCTGTCCACGTGGAAGGACAACACGTCGGGCCGCTCCTTCTACGCCAACGACACCGCGCCGACGCTGCCGTCCTCGCTGGCCGCCATCGTCAGCGACGTGGCGGGCCTCAACAACCGGGTCCAGCTGCACCACCAGGCGACCGACCGCACCGTCTCCCCGCACAACGGCCCCGGCGGCGGCTACACCCCGGCCCAGCTCAAGGGCGGTTACAACGTCTCGGGCACGTACACCGGCAGCGGCCAGAAGATCGCGCTGCTGGAGTTCGACGGCTTCCAGCAGTCCAACATCACCAAGTACGACACCAACTACAGCCTGGGCTCCCCCGCTCCGACGGTGTCCAAGGTGGACGGCGGCTCCGGCGCGCTCGGTGACGGCCAGGTCGAGGTCGAGCTGGACATCGAGGTGCTGCACGCCATCGCCCCGAAGGCGAACGTCACCGTGTTCGAGGGCCCGAACTCCGACGCCGGCGAGGTCGACACGTACCAGGCCATCGTCGACAGCGGCATCGCGACCACCTCGATCAGCTGGGGCGCCGCCGAGTCCGCCCGCACCACCTCCAACATCAACGCGGTGGACGCGGTCTTCAAGGCGGGTGCCGCGCAGGGCCTCGGCTTCTACGCGGCCTCCGGCGACAGCGGCTCCGACGACGCGGGCGACGGCGGCACCTCCGTCGACTACCCGGCCAGCGACCCGTACGTCACGGGCGTCGGCGGCACCAAGCTGACCGTCACCTCGTCCAACGCCTTCAGCAAGGAGGTGGCCTGGTCCGGCGGCGGTGGCGGCAAGTCCTCCGTCTTCAAGATCCCGAGCTGGCAGACGGCCGTCCAGAAGAGCGCGGGCGGCGGCTTCCGTCAGGTCCCGGACGTCTCGGCGCACGCCAACCCCAGCCCCGGCGTCTCCATCTACTCGCAGGGCTCCTGGTCCTCGGTCGGCGGCACCAGCGCGGCGGCCCCCGAGTGGGCGGCGTTCGCGGCCCTCTACAACCAGCAGGCGGCGGCCGCGGGCAAGGCCGGCCTCGGCTTCGCCAACCCCGCCCTGTACGCGGCGAGCGGCACCGGCTTCCACGACATCACCAGTGGCAGCAACGGCGCCTACTCGGCGGCCTCCGGCTGGGACTTCACCACCGGCTGGGGCTCGTACAACGCCGCCACCCTGGCGTCCAAGCTCCTCGGCTGACCCCGCCCCCAGCGACCACCCCCCACCGACCGCCGCGCGGACCGGGACGACTCCCGGTCCGCGCGGCGGCGTTCCCGCATCCGGGCCCGACCCGGCCCGTCACCTGACGTCGACGTAGTCCCCGGTGGCCGTCGCCGGGCCGGTGGTCGTGGTGCCGGCGAAGCGGAAGCGGAAGTAGCCGTCGGTGCGGGCCCTGGTGGTGGTCCGCAGCGATCCGCCGCTGCCGGTGGTGACGGTCTTCAGCGTGGTGTAGGTGCTGCTGCCCTTCTTGCGGAACTGCAGCTCGACCCGCTGCCCCTGGTAGCCGGTGTAGCCGCCGCTCTCCCAGTTCGCGCGGGTGAGCCTGCCGGTGACCGTGAGGGTTCCGCCCTTGCGCACCGGCTCGGGCGAGGCGTTCACGGTGGCTCTGGCCAGCCGCTTGAGGTGGGCCGTGCCGGCGGCGTCGATCTCCGTCCAGTCGTCCGTGCCGTCCTGCGCCCCGGCGAGCACCTGCCAGGTGCCGGCGACGGCGTTGCGGTGGAGGTCCTTCGCCGCGTCCACACCGAAGCTCACCGCGCAGGTGGCGGTGGTGGGGTCGGTGGCCGACACCGTGCAGGTGCCGTTCGGCGGGTAGTGCGGCAGGAGGCCGTCGGCGTCGTCGGTGTTCGGACCGTGCCACAGGTAGGCCCAGGAGGCGGCGATGCCGTCGGGGTCGGTCGCGGTCCAGGCGATGGTGACGGTCTTCTTCGTGGTCGGGCCCAGGACGAGGTCCTTGCCGCCGTTGACGACGACGTGCGAGAACGTCGTGCCGGCGGACCCCGCCCGGTCCGCCGCGTGGGCGGCCGCCGGGACGGACACGGACAGGGCGGTGGCCAGGGACACGGCGGCGGTGACGGCCGGACGGATGCGCATGGAATCCCCCTTCGGGACCGAGCGGCCTCACCGTCCGCGGACAGCGGGACCTGATGATGCGTCACGCTGCCTAGACACACGGGGGACGGACACGGTTGCCCGCGGATTCGCACCGTGTTCACCGTGCCGTCGGGGACGTGCGGCCGGGGCCCTCAGCGCACGGCGTCCGAGAGCCGTACGAAGGTGTGGCCGGCGGCCAGCAGACGGGGTACGGCCGCGGCGACGCCCTCGGCGGTGCCGCCCTCGGGGTGGTTCATGTGGCAGATGACGACGGACCCCGCGGGCGCGGCCCCGACGGTCGTACGGACCTGCTCGGGGGTGAAGGTGGCGCCCGCGTCGCCGTTGACCGAGAAGCCGGCGAACCGCTCGCCCATCCGGGTGACGATCCTGGCCGCGACGTCGTCGCAGTACGCGGTGCCGGAGCGGAAGAACCGCGGCGGTTCGCCCAGCAGGCGGGTGAGCTTCTCCCGGTTGCCGGCCACCTCGTCGTAGACCTCGGCGGCGCTGCGGGTGCCGGGGATGCCGTAGGCGGAGCGGCCGGTGACGGAGAGCGGGAGGTGGCGGGTGCCGTGGTTGCCGATCTCGAAGAGGGGTTCGGCGGCCAGGGTGCGGAAGAGGGCCGGATTGGCGTCGATCCAGCGGGAGTTGAGGAACAGGGTGGCCGGGACCTCCCGCTTGCGCAGGAAGTCGATCAGGTCCCGGTCGTAGCCGCTGCCGCCGGGGCCGCCGCAGGCGTCGAAGGTCAGCGCGATCCCGCGGTGCCCGGCGGGCAGCCGGTGCACCACGCCGGGCGCGTCGAAACCCCAGCTGCGGGGTACGGCGCGGCCGTACTCGGCGACGATCTCGGCGCGGGTGACGGCGGGCGGGCGCACCGTCCGGTGCGGCGACGCGGCCGCGGGACCGGTGCCGGAGGCCTCGGGCGAGGGCGGTCCGGAGGCCGCCGTACCCGCCTTGTGCGCAGCGGTCGCCTCGGCCGCCGCGCTGTCCTTGGCCGGTGCGCCGCAACCGGCCAGGACTCCCCCGGCCAGAGCCGCGAGCACCATGCGCCGACTCGTTCCCATCCGCTCTCCCACCTGCCCCGATGTGCCACGCACAGGTGCCACACAGACGTGGCACGCACATGCTAGGCGGCACATCGCCGCGGCCCGTCAGGACACCGGACAAGCCTTGCCCAACAAACCTTTGTGGAGCATTTGCCGCACCCGGCTGAACCGCCTCCCGAACCGCGCGTGTCCCATGCGCATCCCAGCGCTGATCCGTCCTCGCAGGTCACCGGCGTGTCACCGTCCCGACGTCCCGATCGGCGCCGGGAGCCGCGGTCCTCGGGACGGCCGCTGTCAGCCTGGTGCGCGCCGGGGGCTCCCGGCCGACCAACCGGAGGGAAGCACCAGATGGGACGGAGGACGCTTGTGCGGGGCCTGACCCTCGCGGTGGCAGCGGTCCTGCCCCTGTACGGGCCCGTCGCGGCGCAGGCGGCGCAGGCGTCGGCCACCGCGGGCGCGGTCGCGGGCGCAGGCACGGGCACGGGCATGGGCGCGGTCGCGGTCTGCGGGCACACCGCCGAACAGCCCGCCCTGCGGCTGGGATCAACAGGGATCCCGACGGCCGAGGCGCAGTGCGAACTCGACCTGGCGACGAAGCCCAGCCGGTACCCGCCCATCGCGGCGGACGGCTCGTTCGGGCCCGCGACCGAGACCCGGGTCGAGGAGTTCCAGGCGTGCGCCGGGCTGGGCGTGGACGGCGTGCTCGGGCCGCAGACCTGGGCCGCGCTGAACACCTGGGCCGCCCGGCCGCACACCTGCGCCGCCCCGGGCACCTCGGGCACCCCGGGCACGGCGCAGGCCGGCGGGTGCGGACACACCGACACCCGCCCGACCCTGCGGAAGGGCGCGAACGGCGTCGAGGTCAAGGAGGTGCAGTGCCGGCTGAACCTGGCCATGGAGCCGTTCCACTATCCGCCGCTCGCGATCGACGGCGACTTCGGAGGCGGCACCCAGGCGCGGGCCGTCGAGTTCCAGAGCTGCGCGGGCCTGGTCACCGACGGTGTCGTGGGCCCCGACACCTGGGCGGCACTGGTGGACTGGGCCGGTCGTGACACGTACTGCGCGCCGCCACGCCCCGCCGGCCATCCGATCGACGGCCTCGACACGGCCGAGTACCAGCACCCCGGCGGCGCGCCGATCGACTGGGACGCCGTACGGGCCTCGGGCGTGGAGTTCGCGACGGTCAAGGCCACCCGGGGCCTGAACGTCACCGACCCGTACCTCGCCACCGATCTGCCCGCGGCCAGGGCGGCGGGGCTGGCCGTGGCGCCGTACCACTTCTACACGGGCTCGTCGCCGGACACGGGCGCCGCGCAGGCCGACCGGTTCATCGCCGCGGTACGGGCGACCGGCTACACCGGGCAGCGCGCGGGCGACCTGCCGCCGGTGTTCGACCTCGAACGCACGGACGACGGCACCGGCCGCTGCCCCGCCTACGGCACGGTGGACGACGTCAGGGCCTGGCTCGACCGGGTGACGGCCGCCTTCGGCCGCACCCCGATCGTCTACACCCAGAAGTCCTTCCTGGACGACTGCCTGGGCTCGACCACCGCCCTCGCCGGATACCCGCTGCAACTCGCGGACTACCGCCGGTCGATCACCGAGCCGCCGTTGCCGGACGGCTCGACGACCTGGGCCATGTGGCAGTACACCGACGCCGCGCTCTTCCCGGGCATCCAGGCCCCGGCGACCGCGGACCTCTTCAACGGCACCCGGGCCGACCTGGACCGGCTGGCCAACCGCTGACACCGGCTGCCCCGATGCTCCGGGGTCCTCGGGTACCACAGGGGAGTATCCGGGGCCCCGGTATCAGCTCTTCGGGGCCGCCGTGCCCGTGGGTCCGGGCGTGGACCCGGGTGTCGTCCCGGGTGTGGCTTTCAGTGCCGCCTGGCAGGAGGGCCAGTCGTGGAAGTCGTGCCGTACGCTCCACAGCCGGTGCGCCGCCCGGATGTTCCAGTCCGGGTCGAACGCCCGCAGCGGTGTGCCGCCGAGGTCCCGCAGACGGGCGTCGGAGATCTGGAAGACGCCCCAGTTGCGGGAGCCGTTGGTGTTCGGCAGCACGTACAGCGGGTCGAGGAACGACGCGCAGCGGGCGATGGCCACGGCGGTGCCGGGGTCCTCGACGAACACCTCGCGGATCCGCCGCGCCACCCTGGCCGTCGACCAGGTCGTCATCGAGACCCGCTGGGCGTAGAGGGCCTTCCTGGTGGCGTCGTCGGCCACGCTGGTGGCCGGCAGACCCGCCAGCACCTGGAACGCGGTCAGCCGGCGCAGGGTCTCGGGGCCGAAGTCCCCGTCGACGGCGAGCTTGCCCTTGGCCCGCGCCAGCAGGGTCTGGACCTCCCGTACGCACTCGTCGTGCTGGCCCATGCTGACCGTCTTGCACGCCGGGGAGTACAGCAGTTTGTCGCCGGTCGCGGGGGCGGCACCCTCGGAGTGCCGGCCGGACAGCCACACGAGACCGGCCACCAGCGCCACCGCCGCCACGGTGGCGAGGATCGCGGAACGCGAGGACGGCTTCTCCGGCACCCGGAGCCGGCGTGACCTGCCCGCGCCCGGCCTGCCCCGGGCGCCGCCCACCGGGGTGACGTCGTCCGCCGCGGCCTCCTCCGGTACGGCCACGGCGGGCTCCCCCGCCGCCGAGGCCGACCACGGCGCGGGACCGGGTGCCACGGACAGACCGTTGCCCGACGCAGACACGAGGCCGGGACGCGACTTCGTGCCCACACCCGGCTCCGGATCCGCACCCGCCCGCGGACCCCCGCCCGGCTCCGGATCCGCGTCCGACTTCGCGCCTTCGCCCGGCTCCTGGCCCGTGGGCGTCTCAGGGGCTGTCGTCGGTTTCGGGTTCTGGGCGGGCCTGCCCGCGAGGGGCGCGGTCGCCGCTTCCCGGTCGGCGTCCGCCAGCGCCCACAGGCGGTGGAGTTCGCGGAGTTCCGCCGCGCTGGCGCCGCACACCTTCGCGAAGGCGTGGACCACCCGGTAGTCCGTCGGAACACTGAGGCCGGAGCAGTACCGGTGCAGACTGGAACCGCTGACCCCGGCCTCCTTGCCGAGACGGTCGTAGCCCCGGCCGCTGCGCTCCTTCAGCATCCGAAGGCGGGCGGCGAACTTCTCGCCGTGCGGAGAGGCAACCACGCAACCATCCTCGCTCGGGCCTCCGTTGACGCGTAGAAGCTACACGGCAGCAAAGGAACGTGTGTGCCATTCCGCCAAGCACAAGCACTGCTCACGGTTTCACCCGCCGTGGGTGAGGCGGCCGGTGCGGCGGCGGTGGACGCTTGGCGTCGGCGGGGCGCCCACGCCCTGCCCGAGCTGCCGCAGCACGCCGGACCCCGAGCAGGGAGACACTGTGAATCGGTACCCGCCCATCGCCGAGCACGGCCTGGTCGGCGATCTCCAGACCGCCGCCCTGGTGTCGTCCGACGGAACAGTCGACTGGTGGTGCACCCCCCGCTTCGACTCGCCCAGCGTCTTCGCCTCGCTCCTGGACACCGAACGCGGCGGCCACTGCCGGCTGGCCGCGGAGTTCCCGGACGGCGACGGCATGACCGCCCGGCAGCTGTACCTCTCCGACACGGCCATCCTGATCACCCGTTTCATGGCCCCCGGCGGGGTCGGTGAGGTCGCCGACTTCATGGTGCCGGACGAGTCTGCCACCCCGACCGGCGTCCACCAGCTGGTGCGGGTCGCCCGCGTCGTACGGGGCACCCTCCCGTTCGCCCTCAGCTGCCAGCCGCGCTTCGACTACGGCCGCGCCACGCACACGCTCTCGCAGGCCGACGGGCACGCGGCGGTCTTCCACAGCGCGGGGACCGACCTGCACCTCCAGTCGACCACCGGCGTGGTCGTCCACCCGGACGGCAACGACGTCAGCGCCCGCTTCACCCTCTCCGCCGGCCAGGCGGCCGCCGTCGTCCTCACCAGCGCGCCCGCCGGGACCCCCGCACCGCCGCCCCCGTCCCTGGAAGGGATCGCCGGCGCGCTGGACACCTGCCGCGGCTTCTGGCTGTCGTGGCTGCGCTCCTGCACCTACCGGGGCCGCTGGCAGGACATCGTGAACCGCTCGGCGATCACCCTGAAACTGCTCACCTACGCCCCCACCGGGGCGCCCGTCGCCGCCGCCACCATGGGGCTGCCCGAGCAGGTCGGCGGTGAGCGGAACTGGGACTACCGCTACACCTGGATACGGGACGCGGCCCTGTCCGTCAGGGCACTGATCGACCTCGGCTTCCACGACGAGGCACACGCCTTCCGCCGCTGGCTGCGCGACCGGATCGAGGCCAAGGACGCCACCTCGGCGGATCCGTTGCAGATCATGTACCGGGTCGACGGAGACCCCCACCTGACCGAGGAGACCCTCGACCACCTGGAGGGCTACCGGGGATCCCGTCCGGTGCGGGCGGGCAACGCGGCGGCCGACCAGCTCCAGCTCGACATCTACGGCGAGGCGTCGGACGCCCTGATCGTGGGCGGCGACATCGGCGCGCTGCGTGGCTGGAGCGCGCTGAGCGGGGTGCTGGACTGGCTCGCCGACCACTGGGACCAGCCCGACGAGGGCATCTGGGAGACCCGCGGCGGGCGCCAGGACTTCACGTACAGCAGGCTGATGACCTGGGTGGCGTTCGACCGCGGCGTCCGCGCGGCCACCGGCTTCTCCCGCCCCGCCGACCTCGCCCGCTGGACCGGTGCCCGGGACGCGGTCTTCCGCCAGATCGTCGAGCGCGGCTGGCACGACAAGCGGCAGGCCTTCGTGCAGCAGTACGACAGCGACGTGCTGGACGCCTCCCTGCTGCTCATGCCGAGGGTGGGCTTCCTCTCGCCGCGCGACCCGGACTGGCTGAGCACCCTGGACGCCATGGACGAGGAACTGGTCAGCGACAGCCTCGTCTACCGCTACGACCCGCAGGCGTCCCCCGACGGCCTGCGCGGCTCGGAGGGCACGTTCAACCTGTGCAGCTTCCTCTACGTCGAGGCACTCGCCCGCAGCGGCCGGGTGGAGCAGGCCCGCCACGCCTTCGACAAGATGCTCACCTACGCCAACCACGTCGGCCTGTTCGCCGAGGAGATCGGACCCTCGGGCGAGCAACTGGGCAACTTCCCGCAGGCGTTCACCCACCTCTCCCTGATCACCGCGGCCATGGCGCTCGACGAGGAACTGCAGAAGGCGGGCACCGGACCGCGCCACCGCGACCGTCGGCGTCCGACGGCGGTCTACGGCCTCACAGCGCCCGAGGAGGACCCCGGTGGGAACGTCCCACGTGGCTGAGACCGCCGGCACGGGCCAGCCCGCGGGTCCGGGACGCGTCCTGGCCGCGCTCGCCCTGGCCCAGTTCATCTGCAGCTTCGCCGGCTCCAACATGAACGTGATGATCAACGACATCAGCAGGGACCTGGGCACCACCGTCCAGGGCGTCCAGGTGGCGATCACGGTCTTCCTGCTGGTGATGGCGGCCCTGATGATCCCCGGCGGCAAGCTCACCGACCGGTACGGCCGCAAACCCTGCTTCCTGGCCGGCCTGCTCGTCTACGCGGTAGGTGCCCTGCTGAGCGCGGCCGCCCCCGGACTCGGCGTCCTGATCCTCGGCAACTCGATCCTCGAGGGCGTCGGCACCGCGCTGCTCATCCCACCCGTCTACATCCTCACCACCCTCCTGTATCCCGACGTCACCTCCCGGGCCCGGGCGTTCGGGGTGGTCATGGCGCTGGGCGGGATCGGCGCGGCCGCGGGGCCGCTGATCGGCGGGCTCATCACCACCTTCGTCAGCTGGCGCGCCGCGTTCGTCTTCCAGGCGCTGGTGATCGCGGTGATCGTCCTGCTCGGCCGCCGTATCGAGGATCCGCTGCCGCCGGATCCCGGCCGTTCCTTCGACACCAAGGGGGCGGTGCTCTCCGCCGTCGGCCTGGTCCTCGTGGTCACGGGCATCCTGGCCGCGGACAACAACGTCTGGCTCATGGTCGCCCTGCTGGTGTCCGGCGCCCTGGTGCTGTGGTGGTTCTTCCGTTCCGCCCGCGCCGCGGAAGCGTCGGGCCGAGAGCCCCTGCTGTCCCCTCGGCTGTTCAGGAACCGCACCTCGAACCTCGGGCTGGTCACCCAGAACCTCCAGTGGCTGCTGCTCATGGGCACGTCGTTCACGGTGGCGGCCTATCTGCAGGTGGTCCGCGGTTACGACGCCATCCAGACCGGTGTCGTCTTCACGGCGGCCACCCTCGGCCTGCTGGCCACGTCCCTGTCGGCCGAACGCCTGGCCCGCCGCCATGCCCAGCGAACGCTCGTGATGGCGGGCTTCGCCGTCTCCGTCGCCGGGGTGATCGTCCTGATCGCCCTGGCCGGCACCTTCGCCACCGCCTGGGCGTTCGTGCCCGGCCTGCTCCTCATCGGGCTCGGCCTGGGTGTCATGCTGACCCCGTCGGTCAACGTCGTGCAGTCGAGCTTCCCCGAGGAGCAGCAGGGAGAGATCTCGGGGCTGTCCCGAAGCGTGTCGAACCTCGGCTCGTCGTTCGGCACGGCCATCGCCGGCACCATCCTGGTCGCCGGCCTCGACAGGGGCGCCTACGCCGCCGCGATGACCGCCCTGGCCGTCGCGGGCCTGGGCGGCCTCACCGCGGCGGCCCGCCTGCCCCGACAATGAAGTCCCGATCGCGCACGGGAACGTCTGGAGTACCCCACTGTCCGACACGGCTGAACTCGTGTGCTTCGTGAATCGGCCGTCGAATGGGACGAGGTCGGTCCCGAATTCGTCGAGATCGGTGGCCGCGACGTCTGGTGTCCCACGTTGGCGGAGTACGCCGCGGGCTGGCCTGCGCTGCCGCTGATGAGCGCTCCGCGCCCGCTCGCCGAGGCCGTACACCGTGCGGTCGAGGAGGCCTCCGCCCGTCTGTCCCCGCGGCTCTGGAGCCCGGACGCCTCCGAGTCGGCCGCGATCCGGCGCCTGCGCGAAGTGCTCACGTTTCCCGCGCCACCCGGCGAGGCGACCGGTCCCGAGCAGGTGACCGCCAGGCTGGAGAAGGTACGGCAGGACCGCGACGAGATCCACGATACGGCCGATGCCCTCGGCACCGGGGTGCTCGCGGAACTCCTGCACACGGTGGCCGACCTGCTCGCGCCGCTGGACGACCTGTCCGCCGAGCGCATGCCGAGGGAGGCGGAGGGAATCGTCCCCGGCGCGCTATACGACGCCGAATGGGCGACCGGTCTACTGGTCGACTATCTGAACGGCATAGGCTCCTAGCCTTCCAGATCGACGCTGACGGCGGCTCAGCTCCTGCTCGTTCACTACGACCGGACGCCGCACCGCGGGCGGGCGAGGCCGACCGCCGGACTCCCGGTACGCATCGTCGACGACACCGGCGACGCGATGAGACGGGAGAGGGTGGAGGAAGACATGTCGGAATTCGTCGACGTGGTGTGTCACCAGTGCAGGATCCAGCTCGAGCTGCTCGACGCCCCGGCCCCCCGAGCGGCCTGGTGGAAGTTCCTGGACGAACACGCCCACCACCCCGTGGAACTGCTGTGGGAGCACTCCGGCGCTCGCGAGAGGATCGACATCGACTACATCGTGGTGGACAGCGACATCGAGGGCGACCCCTCGTTCGCCGAGTACGCGGGCGACTGGCCGGGCCGACCGCTCGCCCTGCACCCGCGGCCCACCGCCCGTGCCGTCGCCGAGATCGTGGAGCGCGCCTTCGCCGCCATGGACGCCCACGAGTGGCGGCCCGCACCGGCCGACGCGGTGGCCGCCGAACGGATCATGCGGTACATGGACTTCGCTCCCCCGGCCGGGGAACTGGTCGACGACGCCGCCGTACTCGCGCGGCTGACCGCGGTGGAGGCAGCGCTGGACCAACTGCGCCGGGCGTCCGCCGAACCGGTCGGCGAGCACTTCGGCACGTTCCTGACCGACGTGCTGCGCATCCTGCCCGCCCCGGCGGATCTCCCACCGGACGAACTGCGCGCCGAGAGCGGCCCGCTGGCCTCCCCCCGGCTCTGGGACACCGAACGCGCACTCCGCCTGATCCAACACCTCGTGGCCGCGAGAATCTCACCCCGGCAGACCACCCCCCACACCTGAACCGAACGCTCGGCCCCCGCCCCGGAGCGCCCCCTCCGGCCGGTTCCCTCGATGCGAGCCGCCGCTCGGCGATGCGCCGACCCGAGCTGATGCTGCTGGTCGTAGCGGGAGGCGATCGCATGCGTCCGGCGCTCAAGTACCGGAAGGAACACCGTCGGCCGGCCTGGGCCGCGGTCAGACGGGTCCCGAGCGGACGGTCTCGCCCCCTCGCACTGGTCGGCCCGGTCGTGGTCCTCGCTCTCGCGCGTCCGGCCGCGGTCAAGGCCGCCGGACGGCCCGGTGCACGAAAGCGGGCGGCAGGTTCGCCCACACGGTCCCCGAGCGTTCCAGCCGGTGGAAACGGCGGGCCAGTTCGGCGGCGAAGTGACGGGCGGGCGGGGTCCAGGCCGCGTGCAGGTAGGCGAAGGTGGTGAACCGGCCACCCGGCGCGAGGACGTCGGTCACGGCGTCCAGGATGTGCCCGCGCCGGTCCTCGGGCATGACCGTCCACGGCAGCCCGGAGACCACCGCGTCGACCGGCTCGCCGACCACGGCGGCCAGGTCGGCGGCCGTGCCCCGGACCACGGTCAGCCGGCTGTCGCGCCGGGTGGCCGACAGCCGGGCCGCGAGCACCGGATTGAGCTCGACGGCGACCAGCCGCGCCCCGGAGTCGAGCCGGGCGAGGATCGCGTCCGTGAACACCCCGGTCCCCGGGCCGAGTTCGGCGACCACCCGGGCCTGTTCCAGACCGATGCCCTGGGTCATCGCGTACGCGAGCCGTCGTGAACTGGGTGCCACGGCGCCGGTCATGAGGGGCCGCCTGAGAAACTCGGTGGTGATCGACATGGCGGCCATGCTGGAAGCGCCCCGGGTGGCCGCACGTCGTATCCCCGGCCGGTGTCCGTACGACTGCGGGAGGACCCGATGACGCCCGCCAGGACGATGCCGGGCAGCGGACCCCGGCCGTAGCGTGAGGCGGTGCACCGGCTCATCGAGACCCTGCCCCGCCTGCGGAGCGCACATCCGTGGCTGACGGACGTCCTGCTGGTGGTGCTGGTCGCCGTGCCCCCGGTGATCCGCCCGCAGCCGGGCTGGCGGCCGGTCCGGGTACAGGCGGTCGTGTACGCCGCCCTGGTGCTGCCCCTGCTGTGGCGGCGCCGTCGGCCGGTGCTCGTCGCGGCCCTGGTGACGGCCGCGTTCTGGGCGCAGTACCTCGGACAGGTGTGGGGACAGGAACCGGGACGCGGCGCCGTCGCCCTGGCCGCGGTCCTGGCCACCCTCACGGTACGCGGCCTGCGCCGGGCCGCCGCGGCGACGGTGCTCTGTGCCGCCGGCTGCGTGGTGCTGTGGATTCCCGCCTGGCAGCGGGACTACGGGGGCCCGGGCGCCCGCGGTGCCTGGCTCACCCCGCTCGCGGTGGGTCTCCTGCTGGCCGGGGCCTGGGTGTTCGGCGAGTACGTCCGCGCCCGGCGCGCCTATGTCGCCGAGTTCGAACGGCGGGCCGCGCTCGCCGAGTCGGAACGCCTGGCCCTGGCCCGGGTCGCCGTGGCCGAGGAGCGGGCCCGCATCGCCCGCGAGATCCACGACGTCCTCGCCCACAGCGTGAGCGTGATGGTGCTGAACGCCGAGGGCGGCAGGCTCATGCGGCACACCGACCCCACGGTCGTCGACCGCACCCTCGGCGTCATCAGCGCGACCGGCCGCGACGCCCTGGAGGAACTGCGCCGGCTGCTGGAGGTGCTGCGCGCCCCCGACGCGGACGCCTCGTCCGGCGCCCCCGGGCCCGGCGACGACTCGGCCGGCGACGGTGAGTCCCTCGTGGCCGATCTGCGACGGCTGGTCGGGCGCCTCAACACGACGGGCACGCGCGCCCGGCTGGACCTGCGCGGCGAGCCCGGCGGTCTGCCGGCGGACCTCACCGTGCAGACGTACCGCATCGTGCAGGAGGCGCTCACCAACGTCGTCAAGCACGCGCCGCCGGACGCCACGATCCGCGTCCGGGTCGACACCGGTGCCCAGGGGCCCGGACGGATGGTCCGCGTCCGGGTGGAGAACTCGGCCGGCGCCGGCGGGGAAGCCGTCCCCGAGCACCCCGCCCGGCCGCTCCCCCGCGGGCACGGACTCACCGGCATGCGCGAACGCACCGCCCTGTACGGCGGGAGCGTCGACGCCGGACCCACACCCGACGGGGGCTACCGGGTCACCGCCTTCCTGCGCCCCACCGGACCCGAGCCCACCACGGCGACGACCCCGTGACCGGCCCGACCCCGCCCCCGGCTCCCGCCCCGTCGCCGTCGCCGTCGCGGGTGCTGATCTGCGACGACCAGGAACTGATCCGGATGGGACTGCGCATGGTCGTCGACAGCCAGCCCGACCTCACCGTGGTGGGCGAGGCCGCCGACGGCGGCGCGGCGATCGCGGGGGTGGCCGCCCTGGAGCCGGACCTCGTCCTGATGGACGTACGCATGCCCGGCCTGGACGGGCTCGCCGCGACCGAGCACCTCTGCGCGCAGCCCCACGGGCCCCGGATCCTCGTCGTCACCACCTTCGACCTCGACGAGTACGCCTACACCGCCCTGCGCGCCGGCGCGAACGGCTTCCTCGTCAAGGACGCGCCCGCCGAGGAGATCCTGGTGACCGTCCGGGCGGTGCTGCGGGGCGAGGTCATGGTGGCACCCTCCCTCACCCGGCGCCTGGTCGAACGCTTCGTCCGGCAACCCCCCACGTCCGGGTCCGCCCAGCGCGGCCGCCTGGCCGCGCTCACCGAGCGGGAACGGGAAGTACTCGCCCTGGTCGCCCGGGGGCTGGCCAACGGCGAGATCGCCGAGCGCCTCTTCGTCGGGGAGACGACCGTCAAGACCCACCTCGGCCGCGTCCTGACCAAACTCGGCCTCCGCGACCGCATCCACGCAGTGATCTTCGCCTACGAGAGCGGGCTGATACGGGCCGGGGACTGAACGGCGACGGGCGCGGCACCGGGCTGTCCGCCCGTATCGCCGTGTTTCCCTCACCCGACCCGGCGGCGCCCGCGGCGGGCAGCCGAACGGAACCGGTTCCGGCCCGGTGTGCTCGGGGCACCGGCCGCGGTCAGGGCGACCGAGGCTCGTCGGCCGGGCCGGCGGTGGCGGCCGCGTCCCGCAGCGCGCCCAACAGGCCGCGCAGGGCCGGCTGTTCGAGGGCGGTCTCCCGGACGGCGGCCGAGATCACCCGGACCGGCTCCGGGTTGCGGACCGGGCGTACGACGACACCGGGGTGCTGGTTGCGCAGCCCGAGCCGCGGCATCAGACCGACTCCGAGGCCGGCCGCGACGAAGCCCTGCGCGGTGGCGTTTGTGTAAGCCCTGGTGCTGACGCTTCTTCTGTGTGGTGTGGCGGTGCTACTGGTTGTCGGTGACGCGGTCGCCGTAGTAGCCGGCGAGGATGTTGATGGCCTCCTTCCAGTTGTGGGTCCGGCCGGTGGGATTGCGCCGGTTGGGCTTGCGGTCGCGGATGACGAGGTGGAGCACCTTGAGGGCCGCCTCGTCGTTCGGGAAATGCCCGCGCCTGCGGGTGGCCTGGCGGAAGCGCGAGTTGAGGCTCTCGATCATGTTCGTCGTGTAGACGATCTTTCTGATCTCGGGCGGGAAGCGGAGGAACATCACGAAGTGCTCCCAGTTCCTGCGCCAGACCGCGATCAGGGCCGGATATCGGCCGCCCCACGTCTCTTCGAACTCGGCGAACCGCTGCTCAGCGGCGTCCGGGGTGGCGGCCGTGTAGACCTGGCGGAGTTCCCTGGCGATCTGTGACCAGTGCTTGGTGGAGGCGTACTTGAGGCTGTTGCGGACCATGTGGACCACGCAGAGCTGGATGTCGGCCAGGGGCCAGATGCTGCTGATCGAGTCGGGCAGGCCCTTGAGCCCGTCGCAGCAGGCGATCAGCACGTCCTCGACGCCACGGTTCTTCAGCTCCGCGAGCCAGGCCATCCACTGCTTGGCGCCTTCGCCGCCGGAGCCCACCCACATGCCCAGCACGTCCCGTTCGCCTTCGAGGTTGATGCCCACCGCGATGTAGACGGGCCGGTTGGCGACCGCACCGTCGCGGATCTTCAGGACGATCTCGTCGATCATGAAGACGGCGTAGACACGGTCCAGCGGCCGCTGGCGCCAGGCTTCGAGCTCCTCGGTGACCTTGTCGGTGGCCCGCGAGATCAGGTCGCGGGAGACGTCCACGTCGTAGATCTCCGCCAGGTGTGCCTGGATCTCGCCGGTGGTCAGGCCCTTGGCGTAGAGGGACAGGATGGCCTCGTCGAACCCGCGACACGGCGCGCGTGCTTGGGCACGATCTGAGGGCTGAAACTGCCCACCCGATCGCGCGGAACGTCCAGCTCGACCGGGCCGACATCGGTCAGCACCCGCTTGCGGGAGGTGCCGTTGCGTGAGTTGCCCGAGCCGGCACCGGCCCGATCGCCCTTCTCATGGCCGAGGTGCTCGGTCATCTCGGCCTCCAGCGCACCCTCCAGGACCAGCTTCACCAGTCCTTTCAGCAGGCCGTTCTCCCCGACCAGGTTCACCCCCTCGGTGCGGGCCCGGTTCACCAACTGCTCGGCCAACTCCTGGTCCAGCTCGGTCAGTCTCGCCAACTCGGCCCCCATGCGTACGATGTGCGAACTCTCGCGGGGCCGCTCGTCCTTGATGCCCATCAGTGATCCCTCCCAGCAGAGGGGACACCTCATGCCAGACGGGTCACACCGGGGCATACACAATCTTTAGGACAGTCCCCGTCTCGGTGACGGAGTCACCGACTTCGCCTACCGCTCGGACGCCAGCGGACGGCTGTTGCTGCGCAAGGGCGTCAAGGACATCGCGACCGGCGGGGTCGACGTCGGTTCGCTCGCCTCGGCCGCCGCCTCCTCGGGCGGGGTGGACACCGAGTACGGTGCCTCCGGCTGGGGCAGTTCCAGCATCAGGCTGCTCTTCGGCACACCGGACGCCAACGGGGACGGCATCCCCGACATCTGGACGCTCAGAGTGGACGGCACCGTGCGCTTCTACAGCGGCAGCCGCACGGCCCTAAGCGGTTCGGGTACGGAAATCGTAGGCAACAGCGACGGCATCGGCTGGAAGAACAAGCTGGCGATCGGCTGACGCATCGCCGGGTACCGCAAGGGACGCCGACGCGTACGGAGCTCCCCGTACGCGTCGGCGTCGTGCACGGGTGGCCGTTCAGTCCCTGTGCCGTCTGCAGTGCCGGACACCCCATGCCGGACATCACGCGCATCACAAAACGCTACACAATGGACAATCGTTGGCCCCTGGCTCGGCCCCTGAGGCCGGTCGGACTCCAACAAGACTCCACACGACCGATGGAGCCACACACCAGGGACGGCAGAACCGCAGGTCAGAAGGTTTCTCCTCGCACAGCGAGTGGCGGGGCGGGTGGGACTCGAACCCACGGCCGACGGATTATGAGTCCTTTGGGGATCTTGGCGGCCCTTGTCGATCAGTGCTCATCCTGGCCGTTTTCCCACGTCAGACGCGGTTTGGCGCCTCAGTCCTTCTCGGCCCTTGTCAGTCCTTTCCGATCCGTGTGTCCAACCTGCGTCCAGACCGCGTCCCGGATGGGCAGGTCCGGCCGGGTTCCGAGACGATCGCTACAGCTCAACTGGCCTAGAACTCGCGCGCAACGGATTGCCCTCCCCGTGCCCGCGCCGCGCCCCCGCCCGGCGCGGATCCGGGAGCACCTCGCGCTCCGACGGGTGCGTGCGCCTGAAGCCGGTGAGGCCTCCGGGCGGATGCGGGTGACGTTGAGTACCGATAGATGGGACGGCCAACGGGATGCGAGGTTAAGGCACTTATACTTCCGCTGGACCGGAAGAACTGTGGATCCTTTCATACTCCCCGGCCCATCCATGATTGCATCAAGAAATGCGAGGAAGAGCCCGTGAGTTCATCCGAACCGTTGGCGGGCGATATCATCGAGCAGCTTGTGGGGCGAGATGCAGATCTCGCCCGGATATCGGGATTCTTCGCACGCAGTGGTTCCGGCCGGTCCTTGCTGCTGTCCGGTGATCCCGGCGTGGGCAAGACAGCCCTGTTGCAGGCCGTGGGGAGGTCAGCAGCTGCCAACGGTGTACGGGTGCTACGGATCGCCGGCGTGCAATTCGAGGCGGATCTCAGCTACGCCGCTCTGAACCAGGCGTTCCTCCCCCTGCGTGACACCGTGCAGACCCTGGACGAACTTCACCGCCAGGCGTTGAGCGCGGCCCTCGGCTTCGGCGCCGGCCCCCCTCCAGAACGTCTGGTCGTCTGCAACGCGGCTTTGGAAGTGCTGCGCAGAGCGGCGGAGCAGCAGCCGGTGCTGGTCATCGTGGATGATCTGCCGTGGGTGGACCGCGCGAGTGCTGCGGTCTTCGGCTTCATCTCAAGGCGGCTGTCCGGGACAGGGATAAGTTTCCTCGCGGCTCTGCGGACCGGGACGGACAGCTTCTTTGAAAGCGGCGGTCTGCCGTCTTATGAGCTTCCACCATTGGATGCGGAATCGGCAACGCACCTGGTGAAAACCAGGTTCCCGCTCCTTCCTCACCATGTCCAACAGCGGGTGCTGACGACTGCACAGGGAAATCCGTTGGCTCTTCTGGAGATTCCGCGCGCCTTGGGCGATCATTCTCCCGCAGCCCTTGAGGGCTTGCCGGCTGTTCTTCCGCTCGGCCAACGGCTGCAGTCTCTCTTCGTCTCGCGCGTACGGCAGCTGCCGGAGAAGACTCAGGACATGCTGCTGCTGGCCGCGCTGAACGGCGGCGGAGACGTGGGGGTGCTGTGCGCCGCGGCGCGTGAGATGGGGGGCCATGCAGATCTGGAGAATCTGATACCGGCTGAGCGCGACCACCTGGTCCGGGTCGATCATGCCAGTCACCGTCTGGTGTTCCGTCACCCACTGATTCAGTCGGCGGTGGTGGAGGCGACCACCAGCAGCAGACGCCGTTCGGCTCACCATGCGCTCGCCCGGGTGCTTGACAGGCAACTCGAATCGCGCGCTTGGCATTTGGGACAGGCGACGCTTGATCCCGACGATCACGTGTCGGAGCTTCTGGAGGAGGCAGCTCGCCGGATCCTCAATCGCGGGGACGCGGTCGCCGCCATCGCGGCGCTCACCCGTGCGGCCGAGCTGAGCCCTCACGACGCGGACCGGGCTCGGCGACTGGCCGAGGCCGCATATATCGGCGCCGAGGCGACGGGAGCGTTGCGCAGCGCGTCGAAGCTGCTGGAAGACGCTCGGCAGGCCGATCCGGAGCGGGCCGGCTCGCTCTACGCGGCCGCGGTCACCGTGCACCTTCTACTGAGCGGCGACGGAGACGTCACGACCGCGCACCGCCTTCTGGTCGGCGCCATAGAGCAGGACAGCCGCGGCTACGACGCGAACAGTGCCGAACTCGTGGACGCGATGCATCTTCTTCTCCTGCTGTGCATCTACGGGGCGAGGGAGGACTTCTGGAGCCCGTTCCACGAGTTGCTAGCACGTCTGAGGCCGGAGCCGCCGGCCCTGTTGTCCGTGCTCGGGCAGTTGTACAGCGATCCGGCCCGCACCGGACAGCCGACGCTGCGGCAGCTTGAACAGATCTGCGATGCGGCGGTCAGGGAGACGGACCCTGCCCAGATCGTGCGGATCGGGACCGGCGCCGTCTACACAGATCGGCTGCCGCTGCTCAGGGAGGCCTCCCGGCGGGTCCTACGACAGGGCAGAGAGGGTGGTCCGGCCCGCAGGCACCTCGGGGTGCTTTTTCATCTGGCACTGGACGCCTACTACTCGGGGACGTGGCAGGAGGTGGTCGAACTGGCCGACGAAGGACTCGCGTTGTGCGAGAGTTCCGGCTACAGCTTTTTCTCCTGGTACTTCTATTACAGCAAGGGCCTTGCCACGGCTTCCTCGGGTGACGTGGACACGGCCCACGCGCTGGCCGACCAGATGACGGATTGGGCTTCGCCGCGCGGCCTCCATGCGATCGTCCAGTACGCCGACCATGTCCGTGCACTGGCCCATATCGCGGCCGGTGACTTCGAAGAAGCACTTCGGTGCGCCGAATCGATCAGCCCGGCGGGCCGGCTGGCGCAGTACGCGCAGGCTGCCGTGTGGGTCTTCTTCGACCTGGTGGAAGCGGCCATGAGCACCGGCCGACGCTCCGAGGCCGCCTCCCACGTGCGGGCTGTCCTCGCGTCCGACGTGGAGAACCTCTCGCCGCGGCTGGCTCTGCTCGCCGCCGGCGCTCGAGCGGTGGCGGCCGAGGACGATGCAACAGCTGAGCAGCTCTTCCAGCAGGTCCTTGCCGGTGCGGATACGGGCGAATGGCCTTTCGACCGAGCGCGTATCCAATTGGCCCGGGGGGAAAGGCTGCGCCGGGCGGGGTCCGTTACCGCGTGCACCGGGCCTCTCGAAGCGGCGCTCGGGACCTTCCGGCGCCTGGACTCACGCCCCTGGGCCGAACGCGCGGCGAGGGAGTTGCGTGCGACGGGGGTGAGCGCGCCCGGCCCGGCGGAGGGCCCCCAGGCGGAGGGCCCCCTGACAGAACTGACGCCACGCGAGTACGAGATCGCGGAACTGGCCGCGCGTGGGCTGACGAACAAGCAGATCGCCGAGAAGTTCTTCATCTCGCACCGAACGGTCGGCGCCCATCTCTACCAGATCTACCCCAAGCTGGGCATCACGTCGCGGGGTGCACTTCGGGACGCGCTGTCGGCCCGGCAGCACCGCCCGGCCCCACCCCGCGCGGGTAACGACGGGGGCTGACACGCCCCGGTCCGGGTCCGCCGCTACCCGCGGACGCGGCGGTGCCCGGCCGGCACCAGGACGCTGAGCAGTACGGCGCTGCCGCCCAGGGCGAAGGCCGCCGTGGTGCCTGCGTGATCGGTCAGCAGCCCTCCGGTGAACGAACCGACGGCGAGGAAGGTCTGCGAGGCGCTGACCAGGAGCGCCAAGGCCGCGTCCGTGTCCTGCCCGGCCAGATCCATCACACGGGTCTGTGCGGCCGCGGGTACCGCTCCGAAAGCAGCGCCCCACACGAGGACCAGGCCCACAACCGCAGGTTCGTCGTGCATGCGGGTGAGCAGGAGGACTGCTGCCGCCAGGGCGAGCGCGGCAACCACCAGGACCCGGCGTGGTGACCGGGACGAGGCGAGACCGGCGAGGAAGTTTCCGGTCAGCCCTGCCGATCCGTAGCCCAGCAGCACCGCGGTCACGGCGCCCGGGCCGAGGTGCGCACGCTGTTGCAAGTAGGGGGTGATGTAGGTATAGGCGGTGAAGTGGCCGAAGAAGACGATGGCCGCGATCAGCAGGGTCAGGGCGACGGGCGGTGTACGCAGGACGCTGCCCAGTGTGGCCGCCCGTACGGCTCCGGTGGGCCGGAGGGGCGGGAGTGCGAGGCCGAGCGCGACGAGTGTCAGCAGCGCGGCCAGCGCGGCGACGACGAAGGCCGTTCTCCAGTCGGCGACGTGACCGATCAGGGACCCCAGAGGAAGGCTGATGACCGTTCCGGCCGAGATGCCCGCAGTGATCAGCGCGGTGGCCCGGCCCACGGAGGCGGGCGGGACGAGACGTCCGCCTGCGCCCGCGCCCATTGCCCAGAAGCCACCGACGGCGAGGCCGAGCAGGAGACGGGCGCCGACCATGACCGCGAGGCCGGAGGCGGAGGCGGCCAACGCGTCGGAGACCGCGATCAGGGCAGCCAGGGCGAGGAGGACATGCCGCCGGTCGAGCCGACCGGCAGCCATGGTGAGCAGCGGAGCGGCTACGGCTGCCGCCAGCCCCGGCACGACGACGACCAGTCCCGCCCTGCCGGTGTCGACCCGGAGGCCGTGGCTGATGGACGGGAGGAGACCGACGGGCAGGAACTCGGAGAGGACGAGGACGAATGACACCGCGGCGACGGCTGCCACCGCGGGCCACCCGCCGGCCGGGGCGCGTTCCGCCTCGGGCGGTGCGGGTAGGGCCGGGACGGAGTGGGTGCCCATGACTTGCTCTTTCACCGGCTTGCTCGTGTCTGCCGGTCAGATCTGGTTGGCGCCGCCGTCGATGAAGATCTCGGTGCCGGTGATGTAGCTGGACTGGTCGGTGGCGAGGAAGAGCGCGAGGTCGGCTACTTCCTCGGGCTGCCCCATACGGCCCAGGGGGACGGTGGTGGCGAGGTGGTCCCGGAGCTGAGCGGCCTCTTCTTCGGACGGGGCGAGGTTGTCGAGGCCAGGGGTGGTGATGGGGCCCGGGGCGATGGTGTTGACGCGGATGGCGCGGGTGCGCAGCTCGTTGGCCCAGGTGCGGGCGAAGGAGCGAATGGCGGCCTTGGACGCGCCGTAGACGCCGAAGGCCTCGTTGCCGACGGTTGCGGCGGTGGAACCGGTGAGGATCACGGAGGCGCCGTCGTTGAGGTGCGGCAGGGACTTCTGGACGGTGAAGAGGGTGCCCTTGACGTTGGTGCCGAAGGTCGCGTCGAAGTGCTCTTCGGTGACCTGTTCCAAGGTGGCGAACTCGCCGCCGCCGGCGTTGGCGAAGAGGATGTCGATACGGTCACCTGCCGCCTCGACGGTGGCGTAGAGGCGGTCGAGGTCGGCGAGGTCGGCACTGTCGGCCTGCACCCCGGTCACGTCGCCGCCGATCGCGGCGACGGCCTCGTCCAGGGCCTCCTTGCGACGGCCGGTCACATAGACCCGGGCACCTTCCTTGGCGAACCGCTGCGCGGTGGCCAGGCCGATCCCGCTCGTGCCGCCCGTGATGACGGCCGTCTTTCCGCTGAGCTGTCCCATCGTGTCACTCCTTGCTCGGGCGGCTCGACATCCGAACCCCCATCTGTTGAATTTTCAATCACTATAGGGGCTAAGTAGGTGAAACGTCAACTACATGCCTGGGGAGTGTCGCTGCGCTGGCGGCTGCCTTTCACTTGATCAGCCGGGCGAACTTCCTGACTTCCTGAGCGAAGAGCAGCGGCTGCTCGAACGCCGCGAAGTGGCCGCCGGCAGGAATCCGGTCGTTGAAGTAGACCAGGTCGCTGTACGCGCGCTCGGCCCACACCTTCGGGCTGCGGACCAGTTCGTGCGGGAACACGCTCAGACCGACCGGCAGGTCGAGGGTGGTCAGGCCCGAGGCACCGTAGTTCTGCCAGTAGAGGCGGGCCGAGGACGCCGCGGTGTCGGTGAGCCAGTACAGGGTGATGTTGTCCAGCATCTCGTCGCGCGTCAGGACACCCTGCGGCCGGCCGGTGTTGTCGGTCCAGTCGAGGAACTTCTCGAAGATCCAGGCAGCCTGTCCCGACGGAGAGTCCGCCAGGGCGTAGCCGATGGTCTGCGGACGCGTGGACTGCTCCTGGAAGTAGCCGGAGTACTGGGCGGAGAACGTCTGGATCTCGGCGAGAGCCCTCTGTTCATCGGCGGTGGGGTTCGCGGAGACCGGCGGGGCGAAGGTGTACTCCGGGAAGTTGAGCTCCACCCCCAGCAGGCCCTTGGGGCGCAGCTTGCCCAGCTGGGTGGTCACGCCGCCGCCCCAGTCGCCGCCTTGGGCGATGTAGCGGGTGTACCCCAGGCGCTCCATGAGCTCGGCCCAGGCAGCCGCGATACGCGCCGTGGTCCAGCCGGTCGAGGTGGGTCGGTCCGAGAGACCGAAGCCCGGCAGGGACGGAATGACCACATGGAAGGCGTCCTGCGCGGTGCCGCCGTACGCGGTGGGGTCGGTCAGCGGGCCGATCGCCTTCAGGAACTCCACGAAGGAGCCGGGCCATCCGTGGGTGAGGATCAGCGGAGTGGCGTCAGCGTGCCGGCTGCGGACGTGCAGGAAGTGGATACCCAGGCCGTCGATACGCGTCCGGTACTGGCCGAGCGCGTTGATCCTCCGCTCCAGCCTGCGCCAGTCGTACTGGGTGCTCCAGTACCTCAGCAGACTGGACAGCTTGTCGAGCTGGACGCCCTGCGAGGCGTCGGGAACCGTCTCCCGCTCGGGCAGGCGGACGCGGGCCAGTCGCCGACGCAGGTCATTCAGGTGCGCCTCGGGTACGCGCAGGTGCAGTCGCGTGATCTCCTCAGTGGCCCGTGGCAGGGAGAGCGGGCTCAGCTCTCCGTCGTCGGCGGACGCCAGGTCGGTGCCGAGCACGGCCGGCACGGCTGTGGCCAGGCCGGCGACGGTTGCGGTGCGCAGCAGGTTGCGGCGGGAGGGCTGGAAGGCGGCCGTGTCAGCCGACGCTTCCGGATGGCGGAACGAGTGCATGGGGTGGCTCCGGTCTCACATGGCGTGCCAGAGGGCACAGTTCGGTGACACGCGAGTGGAAGATGGGACGTTGAGCGGACGCCGGACGTCGATCGAGTCGGGTCACAGGTTCCGACTCGTCGAGGCACCGTCACAGTCGCCTTCGCCGCGCAAGCGGTGGCGCGGCGAACGGACGCGGAACAGGGAAGTTCGGTCCGCGTGGCGGTCGGCCCGGGAAAGACGACCGCCACGGGTTGTACACGCCCTTTCGGCTCCGTCAGTTGGAGTGCAGGGCCTCTTTGAGGCTCGCGACCGCGAGCAGGACCGCGTGCTTGGCGGCCTCGGTGTCATGCAGCGAGTTCACCATCACGAAGTCGTGCACGATGCCGCCGAACCGGGCGTTCGTCGCCGGCACACCGGCCTGACGGAGCCTGGCGGCGAACGCCTCACCCTCGTCGCGCAGCACGTCGGCCTCGGCGGTGATGATCAGCGCGGGCGGCAGGCCCGCCAGGTCCTCCAGGCTCGCCCGCAGAGGCGAGACGGTGATCTGGCCGCGCTCCTCCTCACTGCGGGTGTACTGGTCCCAGAACCACTTCATGCCGTCACGGGCGAGGAAGTAGCCCTCGGCGAACTCCTCGTACGACGCGGTCTCGAAGGAAGCGTCGGTGACGGGGTAGAACTCCACCTGCTTGACGAAGCGCACGTCGCCACGCTGCTTGGCGAGCAAGGTCAGCGCGATCGCCATGTTGCCGCCGACCGAGTCGCCGGCCACCGCCAGGCGCTGCGCGTCCAGGTTCTTGTCGGCGCCCTTCGTCATCACCCACTGCGCCACCGCGTAACCCTGCTCCAGGGCGACGGGGTACCCCGCCTCGGGCGCGTGGTCGTACTCAGGGAAGACCACTGCGGCGTTGACCCCGACAGCGAGATCCCGCACGAGACGGTCATGTGTGTGGGCGTCGCCGAACACCCAGCCCGCGCCGTGCACATAGAGGATGACGGGCAGGCTCGTCCCGGAGGTCCCCGCGGGACGCACGACGCGCACCTGGACGGTGCCCGTGGGGCCACCCTCCACCTCCACCCACTCCTCGTCGACCTCCGGCTTGAAGATCTCGGCGTCCTGGACCTGGTCCACCGCCTTTCGCCCCTCCTCCGGAGGGAGCTGGTACAGGAACGGCGGTTCGGAGGTCGCGTCGACGAAGGCCTGCGCGGCGGGCTCCAGTGCGATGTTGCGGGGGTTGCCGGCCATGGTGGTGCTCCTTGTTGTTGAAACGTCAGGTGCTACGGATACGCAGCCGTTCGCGGCCGAGGCAGCACGCGGCTCAGTGCGCGAGCGCGGCCTCCAGGTTGTTCAGCACCCCGAGCTGCCCCATGAGGACGGTGCCGGAGGGGTAGCAGTTGAAGGACTCGATCTTGCCTTCGCGCAGTCGGAACACGTCGCAGCACGGGACCTGGATGGCGTTGCCGGTCGCACGGATCGACCCCATGGGAAGGGTCAGTTCACCCTGGTGAGTTCCGTTGAGGGACAGCTCGACGACAACGATGTCCCCGTTCACGTACACGTCGTAGAGCTCACGGTGCATGTCAGGGAAGGCCTGTGCGTAGTTGCGCACCGGGTCCGCGACCCCGGTGCCGCGGTAGGTGATGCCCACCGACTGGTCGGTGAAGGTTCCGTCCTCGGTGAAGCAGTCGATCCACCCAGGGATGTCCTGATCTTCCGCCACCTGGTAGGCGTTCCGAATGATCTTTTCGTTGTCGAACGACATGAGGCTGTGTCCCTTTCGAGGAGGAAGGCAGCGACGAGGCAGGCAGGGATGGCGGGGCCGGAGACCGGCTGGGGGCCGCGGTCATCTGGAAGCCCTCGGATCTTTCGCCACCGTAGCCCATGTAAGTGAAATGTCAACCGAACGCCAAGGCGCTAGAGATGATCACATCATCTCTAGGGATGGAAATTGGCAGGTCAGAGCAGAATACGAGCTCGCCGTGATCGCGCAGCAATCCGGCCGCCTTGCACATATGGTTGAAACATCAACTCGATGCCTTCTATGCTCTCGCCATGCACCGCCCGGATCCAACACAGGGAGAAGCCTTGACCGCACCAGCACAGCCCGTCTCCCCTTCCCCGTCGGCGCAGCGGGGAGAGTCCCGCCGAGGTTTTCTGCGCTCGGCCGCGGCCGTGGGGGCGGTGCCGGGACTCCCGCTCTCCCACCTTCCCGTTCCCGGGCGTGCTCGCCCGGCGGAGGTCGCCGGTTTCCGCCTTGCGCCGGTCGGAACCGGTACGGAACGCTTCCACCTGCACGTACCGCAGGGCGCTCTCGACGACCTGACACAGCGCCTGCGCACCGTCCGCCTCCCCGAGCGGGAGACAGTCGACGACGCCTCCCAGGGCGTGCCGCTCGACCGGTTGCGGGCCCTGCTCGATCACTGGCGCACGCGGTACGACTGGCGCGCTTTCGAGTCGCGGGTCAACGCGCTCGGGCAGTACCGCACGCGGATCGAGGGGCTGGGCATTCACTTCGTGCACGTCAGGTCCAGGCACCGAAACGCCCTGCCGGTGATCCTCAACCACGGCTGGCCCGGATCGTTCGTCGAGTTCCTCGACACCATCGGGCCCCTCACCGATCCGACGCGGTACGGCGGAGCCCCGGACGACGCGTTCCACGTGGTCATCCCCTCCATGCCGGGCCACGGGTTCTCCGACCTCCCCACGCAGTCCGGTTGGGACCCGTCCCGGATCGCCACCGCCTGGGGCACGCTCATGGAACGGCTGGGCTACCGCCGCTACATCGCCCAGGGCGGTGACTGGGGCGGGGCCGTCACCACGCAGATGGGCAGGCAACGCCCATCGGGCCTGATCGGCGTACACCTCAACCTGCCCGAGTTCATGCTGACCAACACGGCACTCGGCGACAGCACCCCGGAGGAGCAGGCGGCCATCGCCGAGCAGAAGCTCTTCGCCCAGCAGTACGCCGGATACTTCCAGGAGCAGGCCACCCGTCCCCAGACGGTCGGCTACGGGCTCGTCGACTCACCTGCGGGTCAGGCGAGTTGGGTCTTCGAGAAGTTCATCGACTGGACGGACAGCGACCACCACCCCGAGCGCGTCCTCGGCTACGACCGCATGCTGGACGACATAACCCTGTACTGGCTCACGGGAACCGGCGCGTCCTCCGCGCGGCTCTACTGGGAGTTCTACCGCGACGACCACGACCTGACGCGACTGGACCTCCCGGTGGGAGTCAGTGTCTTTCCCCACGAACTGGTGCGCACCCCGAAGGTGTGGGCCGAGAAGGCCTACGACAACCTCGTCTACTTCAACGACGACATCACGGCCGGCGGGCACTTCGCCGCGTTCGAGCAGCCCGGCATCTTCGTGGATGAACTGCGCGCCTACGCCCGCCACGTGAGGTGACCGCTGCCGGACGGAAACCGGCCGTCAGGACTTCCGCCGGGTACGCGCATCGAGAGGCGGACCCGACTTCGCCGCGACCTCCACGCCTACGCGGTGGTGAGGACGATGCGCCGATCCCCACTGCCGCTTTCCAGCCTCCGATGGTCCTCGGCGGCGTCGCGCCTCGGCAGCGTCGTCTGTCCGCAGCGGCCGGATCGGAGAGCGTGATCACACGCTCGGGATCGCCGGCCGGCGTGATCGCGTCAGCCAGGACACTCTTGCCCACCGCATCGAACACGGCTTGGACACCGCCCGGATCCCGCACCGCGTCAATGACACCCGGACCGTAGCGCACAGGCGTTGCGCCGAGTTCCCGGACAAAGCCACCTGCCATTTAGTTGAAACGTCATCCACCTGCGGTTAGGGTGACGGCACGACTGCGGTAGACGGAAGAGGAGCATCGCGATGCACATCGGCAAGACAGGAATCTGGAGCCCGGAACTGCGTCTGCACCCCGACCCCGTAGAGATCCACGAGGCTGCGGCCGAACTGGACCAGCACGGCTGGGGCGCTCTGTGGATCCCCGGTCTGGGCGGCGGCGACATCCTGGGGGACGCAGAACGGCTGCTGCGAGCGACCGAGAACACCACCATCGCCACCGGAGTGCTCAGCATCTGGCGCCACCCGGCCACCGAGATGGCCGAGGGTCACGCCCGACTTCGCCAGGCGTACGACCATCGACTCCTCCTCGGCCTCGGCGTCAGCGACGCCGCCGCCGCGCAGCACGCCGGCGGGACCTACCGGCCCCTCGCGGCGCTCGACAGCTACCTCGACGCCCTGGATCAGGCGGAGGAAGCCGTTCCGGCCGATGAGCGCGTGGTCGCCGCCATGGGGCCCAAGCTCACCGAACTGGCGGGGCGGCGCAGCGCGGGTACCCACCCCTTCCTGGTCACCCCGGAGTTCACCGCCGGCGCCAGAGCCATCCTGGGTTCCGGCCCCATGCTCGCCCCCTACCAGGCGGTCGTCGTGGATCCCGAACCCGAGCGTGCCCGGGAGGCGGCTCGCGGTTTCCTCGCCCCGTTCATCCGCATGGGGCACTACGCCAAGAGCCTGCTCCGGCAGGGCTTCAGCGAGGATGACCTGTCCGACGGTGGCAGCAACCGTCTCATCGACGCCGTCGTGGCCTGGGGTGACGTCGACGTCATCGGTGAACGGATCATGGCCCATCACGACGCCGGCGCCACCCATGTGGCCCTCCACGCCATCGGCAGAGGCAATGGGCTGCCCCTTGCCGAGTGGCGACAGCTCGCACCACTGGCCCACTGACCCGGACTCCGTACGGGAATCGAGCGCACGGCCGCGGCGCCTCCCCTCGCGGAATCCACCAACCAACGGATGTGACCAACGTCAGATCCAGTGCGGAGTCGGTCCGACTCGCACCGATCCGCACAGGCATCGAGGATGCCGTCCCCGGCGAGACAGCAGGCGAGACCGCCCACGGGGGCGAGGACCGCGCACGGCCAGTAGCGGTGCCCGTCGGCGCACGCAAGGCAGGCGGTCAGGGCAGCAGTGAGCAGCGCGTCGACGGCCAGCATGACGACCTCCTCTCCCCAGTAGTGGGGCGCCGGCCCCAGCCAGAGCACCTGCGCCAGTGCCACCATCGCCGTGACCGCACGGGCCACCGCCCGGACGTCGCCCGCGCCGCACCGTCCACCCAGCCCGCCCCAGCAGTGCCCCTCCCGCCGGCCCTGTCACCGACCAGGGCGGTTCCGGGCCCGACGGCCCCGAACGTCCCTCGAGTACGGACGGCGTAGGAGCCACCCCAGGCGGCGAGCATCATCACCCAGCTGGTCGCCCGCTCCGGCAGAGGGGCCCCGCGCAGGCCGTAGGTCGCCCCGCCGAGCAGCGGACCGAAGGCCGCGGCCAGGGCGAGGATGATGGCGGGCATGCTGTGACGAGAGGCGGACTCTGTAGCCATGGCCACGCTACGCACGCGACGTATCCACGCGACGCACAGCCGCCCAGCCACATCAGCTCCACCAAGGCTTGGCATTCGGTACGCCGCGCTTCAGACGGCCTGATCCAGATCCTCAGCCGGCTGCGGTCACGACGTGGGTGGAGCGACGACGGCCGGAGGTGACTGAAGTGTCAACTTTCTCATATGGTGGACTCATGACGGAATCACCCCGATGGCTGACCCCGGTCGAGGAACGGGCATGGCGAGGTCTGCTGCGCATGCACGACCTGCTGGTCAACCAGGCCGGTCGGTCGATACAGAGCCACTTCGGACTGTCCGCGACTGATTACAAGGTGCTGGCAGAGCTGACGCGTGCCAGCGACGACCGGTTGCGGGTACTGGAGCTCGCGAAGGTGCTGGGCTGGGAGAAGAGCAGGGTCTCCCATCACATCGCGCGCATGACCAAGCGAGATCTTGTCGACCGGGAAGAATGCGCCGACGACGGCCGTGGGGCGTACGTCAGGGTCACTCCGACAGGTCGGGTTGCCCTGGAGACGGCCGCGCCCCAGCACGTCGCGGATGTACGGCGTCTGTTTCTGGACCACATCACCCCGGGCCAGACAGCCATTCTGGCGGAGATCGCCGACACGATCATCGAGAAGCTCGAATCGCAGCAGTGACCCACACGCCGATCGCGCTGCCCCGTTATGTTTTCCGCGGTCCTGCAAGAGGGCCGCTGGCTTCCGGGCCCGGCATGACTTTTGCCCCCTGTCGAACGGATGACCTGGGGGGTGG